>SSTA01000106.1 GCA_009469685.1 Azonexaceae bacterium
CACATATGAAATTCTGGATCCACGGTTGACCTCGTGCGCTAGGGTCGGAAATACTTTTTCGGATGCTTCGCTTGAATTTCCGATCCATGCCTGCGTTTCTATTCGTCCGCATTGCGCTCGCTTGCGCACTGGCAGTTGCCCAGCTCCCGGCAGCATTCGCTCTGGATTCCGCGCCTGCGATCACGGTTCAGGAGCTTGTGCCCTTCTCGTCCGACGAGGGTTTGGCTCGCTTGGCGCGATCGACTGCAAAAGTCGATTTTCCCGCGCTCGCCAACCAGTTCGAGCCGCAGTCCAACGCCGCCTTCTGTGGCCCGACGGCAGCGGCCATCGTGCTCAACGCCCTACGTAGCGGAAGCCCCGATCTGCCCCGCGACCGGAGTCGCCTGCGTCCGGACGACCTTCGCTTCATGGCGAACGGTATCGATGCCGCGATCCCGCGGTTTACTCAGGACAACGTAATCGCCAAGGGCCGGAAGACACGCGCGCAGATCCTGGGCGAGCCGATGACGATCAATGGAAGACAGATTCACGATTTTGGCTATCAGCTTCGCCAACTCGACGAAATGCTCCGAGCAAACGGTGCATGGACTGTGCTCACCGTGGTCGACGACTACAGGAGTGCAGAGGCCATTCGCAGCGAGCTGGTTGAAAACCTCCAGCGTCCAGGCAACTACGTCATCGTCGCCTACCGGCGAGACGCCGTAGGCCAACGCGGAGGCGGACATATCTCTCCGCTTGGCGCTTACGATGCCGAATCCGACTCCTTCCTCGTCCTTGACGTCAATCCCGCAAATGCGGGTTGGGTGTGGATGTCGACGACAGCGCTGGTCAGGGGGATGCGCACCTTCGATACGGTCGAAAACCGGGGCTATATTTTGGTTGGCTGGCCCTGACTCAAAGTCATGGCGGGGCATGAGCCGCTCGTCGCGGGCGCCTCCGATCGGCATGACCAGGATTCGGCCGCTTCGGCGCCTGCGGGGAAATGCCGGGCCGCTAGCGGTGCATGGGTAACCCGGCCCAGAATCGCGCTGCTTCCCCCTCGATCTCCACCCCCGCCCGAAACTTCCCGCAGCGCCTAGGCAGCGACACCTGCGTCTGTCTTTCGCGGCTTCGCCGTACGGGTCGTCCTGTGCGCCTCAGCCGGCCGCATCCGACGGTTCCGCAATACAGGAGCAGATCGATCTGGCCGGTGACGGGGTGGCCGCCGCGTATCGGGCATCAACGTCGACCGGATCAAGGATTTCGTCGAAGCGGCGGAGAAGGTTACGGTAAGAGCCTTGCGCTTTCGCCAACAAGTACGGTGCCTTGCGGGGCGCCGTTTTGCAATGGCGGGTGGCATGGATGCGCTTTCGCGGGTGTCGGTCCCGCATTGCGCGCGTCGAGTCGTGCAGATGTGGAACGGTCGGATCGGGGTGCGCGGGCCTCAGTCGCCTTGCTGGTACCAGCGGTAGCCCGTGCCCGACCAGTAGATGAGCCCGCTGGCGGACTCGGTCTTGATCACCATGAGCGCGTCTCCCCGTAGCCGTGGCGGCGACCCGGGCTGGGCGCCCCGCTCGACGAGGCCCTTGCCGTAGACGTACCAGGCATCCATCCACGAGAAGTCATCGCCTCCATTCCCCACGGGCCGCCCGGCTCCCAGGATGTGTATCGTTTTCGAGCCCGAATGGAAGACGGCGATTCCGGTTTTTCCGTTGTCTTTCCGCCGGATGAGGATGGCGGCGTCCGGGCGTCCGTCGCCATCGAAGTCGCCCTGGACGATGAACGGATTGAGACGATTCGAGTAGCTGAATTCCCGGAGCGAGGTCTGACCCGTTAGCGCCGACCGGACATGGGGAGGAATGCTTTCGAGCTGGGCGAAGGGGATGTCGTCTTCGCCGGTGGCAAGGGCTCCGGTAGCGGCCAGGGAGCAAAGGGCAGCAATCGCGAATCGCACGGATTGGGCTCCGGAAGGAGTGTGGATTCCCGGATAACCGCCGGCGGTCAGCGGTTGTCGGTCACCCAGATGGTTTCGCGATCATAGCGGGCTGCGGTCTCGATCGGAAGCCCTCACCAGCCGGGTGGCTGGACCAGTTGCCAACCCTCTGGACAGTACGGGGTGCTGGGGTAGTAGCGGCCTGCGGAAGAGCAGTAATACTGCGCATTCGCGGGTGGAGGCGGCGGCATCGGGGCATAGGCGGCCGGCGGGTATACGGGGACAGGGCGGACCTCGCGTACCGGTCTCTCCGGCTCGGACAGGGCGGCGCCCAGCGCCAATCCGACGACGCCCAGGGCGATTGCCGGTCCGAGCCACTCCGAACCCCGGTCGTGACGTCGCTCGTGGCGATAGTGACCGTCGTAACGATAGTGGCTGTCGTGGCGTGGGCGATCATCGTAACGATGGCTGTGCCAGCCGTCCCCGGCG
The DNA here is from genome assembly GCA_009469685.1 of Azonexaceae bacterium. The sequence goes on from SSTA01000106.1 coordinate 2,402, forward strand.
AAGGTGTCGAGGGGGAGGGAAGTGGCCAGAGTGAGCGCGATGAGCGATCGGGCGATGGTTTTCATTGAGTAACTCCGCGTGTGGTTACGCACATAACGCATGGGTCGACGCGATGAAGGACGCTGATTTGTAACCGGAAGTGTCCGGTTCGAGGACTGGACCGGATTTTGCTAATTCATTAACAAGCAGTGCATTTCTCTATTCTCGATACGCGAAAGGAGTTTTCCCATGGATCAGCGCCAAACCCCACCGCGTGGTGGAAAGCTCGGATTGGTCACCCTTCCCCTGATCGGAGGTGAGCGATGTCGATCCGATTAAACGAGGAATGCCTGTTCTGGATGCGGCTTGCTGCCTTCGCCCATTTGTCGGAAACCTTACTCGCCACTGGAGCTTCCGAGCGGGATGCGGAGGAACTGCTGCTGGGCTGGTCTCTCCCGGGCAGTTTGCCTTCGCGCTACGCCTGTTTGTCGGGTGGCGCAGCCAACGCTACCGTGTTCGGCTGAGCGAGGCACCGGAAGCGGGCTTAGGCACCGGAATGGTGCTCTTGGCGCTCGGCCAGTCGGCTGGTATCTTAGGCACCCCGATGCTGTGCGGGCCGAGGGCTCTCTAGATTTGCGACCTCTGCGTTCTTGGTTTCGGGGTTGAAGCAATTGCGCCTCATGAAGCCTACCAGGGAGGGAAGTCTTGCCGCGCGCGCCGATGCTTGTGTCCGATCGCCGGTGGTGGTTCGTCTTTCTGGTGTTCTGGGCGGCGGTAGTCGGCCTTTCCCTGTGGGTCCATGTGGCCGATACCCGGGAGCATTCCCAGGGAATCGCCCTCGAGGGGGCTCGCAACATGTTCCGCATGGTGGTCCTGGTGCGCTCGTGGAATGCTTCCCATGGCGGCGTGTATGTTCCCGTGACGCCGGAAACCCAGCCCAATCCCTACCTTGAGCACCCGCGCCGGGACGTGACTACCCTGGAGGGGAAGGCGTTGACCCTGGTCAATCCGGCCTTCATGACCCGGCAGTTGGGGGAGTTGGCCCAACGCCAGGGGGGGGTTGTCTTCCACATCACCAGCCGTCGGCCCATTCGCCCCGGCAATCGTCCGGACGACTGGGAGGACGGAGCGCTGCTTCGTTTCGAAGCTGGGGTGGATGAGGTTTGGCAGGTCGTCGGGGAAGAGACGTCTCATCCACAATTGCGTTATATGGCTCCCTTGAAGGTCACCGCCAACTGCCTCAGTTGCCACGAAAAGCAGGGTTATCGAGAAGGAGACATTCGTGGCGGCATCAGCGTGTCGCTGCCTTACGCCGAGGTCGAGGCGGCTGCCGCGCAGTCGATCCGGCAGAACTGGGTGACCCACGGTGCCATCTTTCTTCTTGGCGCGGCAGTAGGTTTCGTGCTCCTAGAAGCCCTGCGTCGCCGCTGGATCTATTTGGCAGCCACGATTACCCAATTGGAGCAGGCGCAGGGAGAGCTGTTGGCGGTCAATCGCACTGTCGGCGCGGCTAGGGAAGCCGCCGAAGCGGCCAGCCGGGCCAAGACGGCCTTCCTGGCCAATATGAGCCACGAATTGCGCACGCCGATGAATGCCATTACCGGATTTGCCTACCTGCTGAGGCGCGAGGTAGCGGAGCCGAGGCAGAGGGAGATGGTGGGCAAGATAGACCGGGCGGCCCGCAATCTGCTGACGACCATCGATCAGGTGCTCGATCTGGCCAGGCTGGAGGCCGGGACTCTGGTGGCAGAGAACCGCCCGTTTTCAGCCCGGGATCTGGTCGAGAGGGAGGCCGCACGCGTGCGAGCGGATCTCGGTGCCCTGGGCAGGGAGGACGAGTGCTTCGTCGAGGTGGGGGCAGAGGTGCCGCAACGCGTGATCGGCGACCAAAGGCATATGGCCGAGATTCTTCAGCATTTCGCAAGCAACGCGGTCAAGTTTTCGCAACGCGGTCCGATAGTCCTGCGGCTGAGTTGCGCGGTCGGGACCGCGGGACCGGCGCTGGAATTTGCGGTCATCGACCAGGGTATCGGCATTCATCCGGATTCCCTGCCGACTCTCTTCCAACCGTTCCTCCAGGTGGATGATACGAGCACGCGACGCTTTGGCGGCAAGGGAATAGGCTTGGTCATTTGCCGACGCCTCGCACAATTGCTGGGCGGGGAGGTGGGGGTGGAGAGCCGACTCGGCGAAGGCAGCCGGTTCTGGTTCCGGGTGGGGGTCGGGTTGGAACCCGGGGCGAATCCTGTTGCCGCGTCTCCCGAGCTGGATGCCGAGGCCGAAGAGCGGAGGACCGGCGAGCTTCTGGCTTTTCTCGAGGAGGACAATCCGCGAGCCGTGCGCCACTGGAACGAGCATCGGGTGGCGATTCGGAGGCGCCTGGCTCAGAGTGCGGATGAAGTCGGGGAGGCGGTTTCGTCTTGCGACTTTCCGCGAGCGGCAGAATTGCTCCGCCGCGCTCTGGGCGGGAAATCCTAGGGGTGCGACCACAGGCGCCTAAAGCAAGTGCCCGCGCGCCGTCTCCGGAAGTCCCTGCAGGCAAACTTTGGCGAGGCACCTTGGGCAGCGGGTGTCACTCCGGCTGGCCGGGAGCGCTGGGCAAGACGCCGAAAATCAGGATGGGTCGGCCGAGCAGCGGGTCAAAGCCGAGGGGAACTATGGCGAGGGATGGATCCTCGATCAAGGGGACGTGCTCCCGGACCCACGCGCGAGCCGCCGAGCGCGCCTCGTCAAAACTGGTAAAACAGGCGTCGACCTCCGGTTCCCGGACCGGTCGGAATTGCCCGGTCCGGCGATCGAGGAGGGTATCGGTGTCCAGGCGCTGGACACCGTAGCCGCAGGCCGCTCGTGGAAGCGGTAGATCTTCGAGGTTGAAGGCATGGCCGAAAGCATCCTCGCCGAAGGCCAGAGGATCGAGGCCGCGATGGCCGGTCAGGATTTCGACCAATTCCGCGCGCAGGGCATTACGAACGCGAAGGGCTGCCTCTCCGTTAAGTCTCGGCAATGCTTCCGCAAGCTTCTCCAGGGCGCTGGAGGTCGCGCGATCAAGGGCGTCGGCAAGGGTGGGATCGTCTATGAAGAGAGGCCGGTTCATTCCCGTATTTAAGCACGGGCGGCGGAGGGGGCCGTGCTAGAATGCGCCCGGTCAAAAAACTGTAACGGGACGGTCATGTTCGGACGATTGATGCCCAAAGAGGCGAAATACTTCGACTTCTTCAATGCACACGCCGAGCACATCGTCCATGGGGGCGAGGCCCTGGTGGGACTGATCGGTGCCCTGGTGGATTCCCCGGGAGAGGCCGTCAAGTTCGCCGAGGCCATCGACACCCACGAAACCGCCGCCGATCGCATCACCCATGAGACCATGGCGGCGCTCCATACGTCGTTCATCACGCCGTTCGACCGCGACGAAATCCACCAGCTCATCAGCGGCATGGACGACATCCTGGACCTCACCCAGGACGTTGCCGAATCGATGAATCTCTACGATATCAAGCGGGTGACCCCGGAAGCCAAGCTGTTGGCCGAGATTTGCCTCCACTGCTGTCAGCGGGTCAAGGGCGCCGTGGGCCTGCTCCGGTCCATGGACAACGCGTCCGCCATTCTCAAGATCTGTCACGAGATCGACAAATTGGAGTCGGATGCGGATCGCATCATGCGGGAAGCCATGTCCAAGCTCTTCCGCGAGGAGAGCGACGTCCTGCAGGTCATCAAGCTCAAGGCCATCTACGAACTCCTGGAAACGGTCACCGATCGCTGCGAGGATGTCGCCAACACCATCGAAGGCATCGTCCTCGAGAATTCCTGAGCGTATCCGGCCAACCGCATGGACCACCTCCAGATCAGCCTGGCCGTCGTGACGTTCCTCGTCTTGGTCGCCTTGGCCTTCGATTTCATGAACGGCTTCCACGATGCCGCCAATTCCATCGCGACCATCGTCTCGACCCGGGTACTCAAACCCCATCAGGCGGTGATCTGGGCATCGGCATTCAATTTCATCGCCTTCTTCATCTTCCAGCTCAAGGTCGCCACAACCATAGGCAAGGGCACCATCGATCCGGCGGTCGTCGATCACTACATCATCTTTGGCGCCCTGGTGGGCGCCATCGTCTGGAATATCGTCACCTGGTATTACGGTATTCCTTCTTCGTCGTCCCACGCCCTGATCGGTGGTCTGGTCGGGGCTGCGATGGCCAAGGTCGGTCCGGCTGGCCTCATCTGGAGCGGGGTGTGGAAGATCGTCGCCTTTATTTTCGTTGCGCCGATCCTTGGCTTCATCATCGGCGGCCTACTCATGGTCATCGTTTCGTGGCTGTGCCGAAAAACCGCACCCCGCAAGGTGGATAAGACTTTCCGACGCTTTCAGCTGCTCTCTGCCGCGGCCTACAGTCTGGGGCATGGGGGCAACGACGCCCAGAAGACGGTCGGGATCATCTGGATGCTCTTGATCGCCGCTGGAATCTCCAACGGCGCCGACCCGGTTCCCAACTGGGTGGTTTTCTCCTGTTATGCCGCCATGGGCCTGGGAACTCTCTTCGGGGGATGGCGCATCGTCAAGACCATGGGCAACCGCATCACCAAGCTCAATCAGGCCCGCGGGTTCTGCGCCAACAGCGGTGGGGCGATCACGCTGTTTCTCGCCACGGGGTTGGGAATTCCGGTTTCCACCACCCACACCATCACCGGCGCCATCGCCGGCGTGGGTTCGACGCGCGGTGCCCGCCGGGTCCGCTGGGGAGTGGCCGGCGGGATCGTCTGGGCCTGGCTGTTGACCATTCCCTGCAGTGCCCTGATTGCTGCGTTCGCTTGGGTTTTAGGCACCCTCTTCCTTTGAGGCTGCTGGCCTACTGTGTGCTGCTGGCGGTGCTGGCCGCGCTGGTGGCCAAGATTCCCGTACTTTGGGAGTTGGCCGTGGCAGGCGCGATCGGTGGGGCCTATTGGATATTCTTTCGGCCACCGCCGGATCCCTGACCGAAACCGCGTCAGGCGGGTATGTCCGGTACCAGCAAGGCTTCCAATTGCAGAATGCGGTCCTTGAGAAGCAGCTTGCGCTTCTTCATACGGCGAATCAGCAACTGGTCCGCCGGCGGATCGGCCTCCAGGTGCGCAATGACCTCGTCCAGGTCGCGGTGCTCGACTTGCAACTCGAACAATTTCGCCTGGATGGTCGCGATCTCGTCTTCAGTGGGCGGAAGAATGGCCATTGAAAGCTCCAATCCCTGGGGATGGCCCTGGGCGGATTGCCTCGTGACCTGGATGGGAATACGCCCTAGAATAACCCGACAACTGGAAATCCAGGAGGGGACATGCAGTATCAGGTGATCGTGATCTTCGGCAAAGGGGTCGAGTTTGACTATCGTATCGATCGCCAAGATCTTGCCGGAAGGAGCGCCGACGAGGCCCGCAAATGGTTTGACCGCGAATTCACTGCGCTTGAGTGCGAGGTGGCGACCCCGACCGGCAAGGTGCTCATCATCGACCGCATCCTCTGCGTCGCGCGCTACGCGGGTGCAGACCGTTTTCGGGGAGCCGATCCGTGGGCCGAGCAGTTCGCCCGCCACACCGCGCTCATCCTCGGGCGGGATCTGGTTCGGGTCGACGTCGCGACCTACACCATCGGTTACTGACCGAATCCGGATACCTCGCTTGGCCGCTCCTCCCGATCTGCACAATCAGATGTTTGCGCATTCCCTTCGTCTCCGATCCGCCTGCCCGGCGGGTTTGCCCATCTGAGGTTCCCGGTTTGAACAAGGCTTTCGTCCGCGAGGACAGCGAAGGCGACGACGACGGGCCTTCCACGCCGCCGCTTCCCGCCGGTGCCCGCAATTACATCACTCCGGCGGGCCATGCCCGTCTGAAGGCGGAACTGGAACATCTGGTCAAGCGCGAGCGCCCCCATGTCGTCGAGGTGGTGGCCTGGGCGGCGTCCAACGGCGACCGTTCGGAAAACGGCGATTACATCTACGGCAAGCGCCGCCTGCGGGAAATCGACCGTCGCATCCGTTTTCTGGGCAAGCGCCTGGACATTGCCGAGGTGGTGGATCCCCTGGCCCGCTGTGCCACCGATCAGGTCTTCTTCGGCGCCACCGTTACCCTCTGCGACGGCGACGGCGTAGAAAACACTTACGCCATCGTCGGGATTGACGAAGCGGATGCTTCCCAAGGACGCATCAGCTGGATATCGCCCTTGGCCCGCGCCCTGCTCAAGGCGCGAGAGGGCGACACGGTGCGTTTTCAGAGTCCGGTGGGGATCAAGGAAATCGACATTGTCGAGGTGCACTACAGGGCTCTCGATTAAGGGGAGATTTTCTCCCGTCGCTAGGACTTGAAATCGTGGGGACCATCCCCATCTCCCGTTCCACCCTTTGCCTTCGACGGGAGAAAACACCATGACCGAATCCGCTACCGCGACCCACAATCGTGAAACCCTCGGCTTTCAGACCGAGGTCAAGCAACTGCTCCATCTGATGATCCATTCCTTGTACAGCAACAAGGAAATCTTCTTGCGCGAGCTCGTTTCCAACGCTTCCGACGCTTGCGACAAGCTGCGCTTCGAGGCGCTGAACAATAGCGCTCTTTACGGCGACGATTCCGAACTCAAGATTCGCATTGCCTTCGACAAGGCCGCGCGGACGGTCACCATTTCGGATAACGGGATCGGTCTCTCGCGGGAGGAGGCCATCGACCATCTCGGTACCATCGCCAAGTCCGGTACCCGCGAGTTCTTCTCCTCCCTTACCGGCGATCAGGCCAAGGATGCTCACCTCATCGGCCAGTTTGGCGTCGGTTTCTATTCCTCCTTCATCGTCGCCGACAAGGTGACCGTCGTTTCCCGGCGGGCGGGCCTACCGGCCGATCAGGCCGTGAAATGGGAATCCGGCGGCGAAGGCGACTACACCGTCGAGGTGGTGGAGAAGGCGGGCCGCGGCACCGACGTCACCCTGCATCTGCGCGAAGGCGAAGACGAGTTTCTCGGGGGCTGGAAGCTGAAATCCATCGTCCGCAAGTACTCCGACCACATCACCCTGCCCATCGTCATGAAGAAGGAAGAGTGGAAAGAGGGCGAACAGGTGCTCACCGACGAGGACGAGACGGTCAATCAGGCGAATGCCCTGTGGGCTCGCAGCAAGAGCGAAATCACCGAGGAACAGTACAAAGAATTCTACAAGCACGTCGCCCACGACTTTGAAGATCCGCTGACCTGGACCCATGCCCGGGTCGAGGGCAAGCAGGAATACACGCAACTCCTCTACATTCCGGCCCGTGCGCCCTTCGACCTGTGGGACCGCAATGCCCGCCACGGCATCAAGCTCTACGTGCGCCGCGTCTTCATCATGGACGACGCCGAGCAACTGATGCCTCTCTACCTGCGCTTCGTGCGCGGCGTGGTCGATTCCGCCGATCTGCCGCTCAACGTCTCCCGCGAAATTCTCCAGCAGAGCAAGGACATCGACGGCATTCGCAACGGTTGCACGCGCAAGGTGCTGTCCATGCTGGAAGACCTGGCCGAGAACGAGACCGAGCAATACGCCAAATTCTGGGAGGCCTTCGGCGCGGTGTTGAAGGAAGGTGTCGGCGAAGACTTCGCCAACAAGGAAAAGATCGCCGGCCTGCTGCGCTTCGCCTCCACCCAGGCCGATACCCCGGCCCAGATCGTATCCCTCAAGGACTACATCGGTCGCATGAAGGAAGGCCAGGAGAAGGTCTATTACGTCACCGCGGACAGCTTCAATGCGGCCAAGAACAGTCCTCACCTGGAAATCTTCCGCAAGAAGGGCATCGAAGTGCTGCTTCTTTCCGACCGGGTGGATGAATGGGTGGTGGGTCACCTGACCGAGTTCGACGGCAAGCAGCTGCAATCGGTGGCCAAGGGCGGCCTAGACCTGGGCAAGCTGGAGGACGAGGCGGAAAAGCAGGATGCCGAAAAGGCCGCCGACGAGTACAAAGAGCTGGTCGAAAAGGTGAAGTCCTCCCTTGGGGACAGGGTGAAGGACGTGCGCGTCACCCATCGCCTGACCGATTCGCCTTCCTGCCTCGTCTCCGATGAACACGATCCGTCCGGAAATCTGGCCAGGCTCCTGAAGGCTGCCGGCCAGAAGGCTCCGGACGTCAAACCCATTCTGGAGATCAATCCTGGTCATCCGGCGGTCCTGCGGCTGCGGACCGAGCAATCCCGTTTTGACGACTGGGCCAACCTGCTCCTGGAGCAGGCGACCCTGGCCGAAGGCGGTCAGCTGGACGATCCGGCAGGTTTCGTCAAGCGTATCAACGACCTGATGTTGGCCTTGTCCAGCTCCGGTAAATAAGGCGCTGAGCACTCCAGCGAGAACCGCCGGGTTTCCCCGGCGGTTTCCTTTTGTGGCAGGCGATTAACGGGCCGGCCTAGCGTCGTTCATGCACTGCCGACGCTCGGGACCCACTTTGCCCTTGCAGGCCTCGTGAGCCTTCTGCATCGCTTCGCACCGTTGCGGATTGGGGGCCTTGGCGCAATCCGGCGGCGGCATGTGATCGTACATGCAATCCCGGCGGGCGGGCCCGGCCTTGTCCTTGCACGCTTCCAGGGCCTTGCTGCGGGCTTCCTGGCGAGCTTTGCACTGCTCGGGAGCGGGGGCCTTGGCGCAATCGCGCGGTGCCCTTTGGGTGGTCGCCGGACCATTGCCCTGACCGCCCATTCCGGGTCCCGGTTGGGCGAGGAGCGGACTGACCGCGAGGGCGCCGAGAAGAGCGGCACAACAAAGCTTGAGCGGGGTTTTCATGATGCCTCCTTGAGCGGGTTGAAGGGGTTCACACCCATTCTAGGAAGTACATCGGCGGATGGCCTGCAGGATTTGTAAAGAGTTCCCCTTACTTTGTAAGCAATCGTACTTTGACTGCCTGCTCGTGGTCAGGGTCAAGCGAGTGAATTGCGAACAGGTCTTGGGAATCGCTTGCGGGAACGGGTCGGGATTGTCCATGCCGCCCAGGGGGCCCCGGTTATCGAGCCGAGAGACCGGTCGTGTCTGGGTCTGCTGGGGGACCTGTTAGAATCGCCGCCGCAGCGGTCTTGCTGCTTGCCCGGAGAATTTCAGATGTTCCGTAGGAGCTCCCCTGACGCCGCATTTCCCGCCTTGGCGATCGACTGGCGTGGCCTCGGGAGGGCCTATCTGTTCTTCTGGTACTTTTCCGGGGTTACCCATTCCCTCCTGCTGGCCGGAGGTGCCACCGGATTCTTGCCCTTCCGCCAGGGGGTGATCGGGAGCCTGTTGTGGTTGATTCCCATGGTGCTCCTGCCTCGCATCGGCACCCGGTTCGCGACGGTCGTGGGCCTGGTTCTTTGGCTGGCGTCGCTGGTCAATCTCGGGTATTTCGCCATCTATCGCCAGGAATTTTCGCAGAGCGTCCTCTTCATCATCTTTGAATCGAATCCGGCCGAGGCGAGCGAATACGTGGGCAATTATTTTGTCTGGTGGATGATTCCCGCCGCCCTCGCCTACTCGGCGGTGGGCTGGATGCTCTGGCGGCGAGTACGAACGATCGTCATGCCCAGGCCAGCCGCATGGCTGGTGACCCTGGTCATTGCCTCCCTGGTCTTCCTCCCGCCCGCGATGAAGACTGTGCGGCGCAACTTGCTCACCGCAGACGAACTGGCCGATTCGATCATGGGCCGCCTGGAGCCCGCCGTTCCCTGGCAGTTCGCCTTCGGCTACGTCAAGTATCGGCGCGAACTCGGCCAGATGGAGTCGCTCCTCGAAGAGAACCGGCGCTTGCCTCCGGTGACCCACCTGGTCGACGCCAACGCCGGGGTCCCGGGGACTCTGGTGCTGGTCATCGGCGAATCCACCACCCGGGAGCACATGAGCATCTACGGTTATCCACGCCCGACTTCGCCTCGTCTGGAGGCCCTGCGGGAACACCTGACGGTCTTCGACGGCGTCGTCGCGCCGCGCCCCTACACCATCGAGGCCCTGCAGCAGGTGCTGACGTTCGCTGACCAGGAGAATCCCAATCTCTACCTGACCCAGCCGTCCCTGATGAATGTGATGAAGCAGGCGGGTTACAAGACTTTCTGGATCACCAACCAGCAGACCCTGACCCAGCGCAACACCATGCTCACCAATTTTTCGGAGCAGACCGACGAGCAGTTTTACCTCAACCACAGCCGTTCCCAGAACTCGTTCCAGTTCGACGGAGCCGTCCTCGACCCCTTCGCCAAGGTGCTGGCCGACCCCGCTCCGCGCAAGTTCATCGTGGTGCACCTGCTGGGGACCCACATGCGCTACGACTACCGGTATCCGCCCGAATTCGCCAAATTCGAGGACCGCAAAGGACTGCCAGATTGGGTGACGGACAAGCATCTGGAGATGATCAACCACTACGACAATGCCGTGCTCTATAACGATTTCGTCGTCTCCAGCCTGATCGAACGCCTCGGAGGAGCGGGTGGTCGTGCATTGCTGCTGTACTTTTCCGACCACGGAGAGGACGTCTATGCCACCGGAAACCACGATTTCATCGGGCGCAACGAGGCCAAGCCGACCCCCCCGATGTATACGATCCCCTTCCTGCTCTGGCGCTCCCCGGCATGGGAAGCCGAGCATCCCCGCAGCTTTGCAGGCCAGACCGGACGCCTCTACCAGACTTCGCACCTGATCCATACCTGGGCCGATCTCGTCGGTCTGACTTTCGAAGGCTATGACCCGACCAAGAGCGTCGTCAGTAAGACTTATCTCGAGCGTCCGCTGCTGGTCGGCGATCCCGGTTCGCAAAAGGGATTGATCGATCTACGCCCATTGCTTGCCGGGCGGGCGGGACACGCCGGCAGGTAGGTTTTCCGTCCAGGCTTTGTGCCGCAGAAGGCAGACAAATTTCTCGCCACCGACGGCGATTGTGCTTGAATGAGAAAATGATATTTCTGCCACGCTGCCTAGGGCGGCAGATCGTCTTCGGCTGTCTTGCGCTACTCCTCGGGGGGGGACTGTCTTCCACGGCGACCGCGGTCGCGGACCTACCGGTGGAGTCGCTGCGCTTGCCGCCGGGATTCGCCCTGGAGACCGTTGCCCGCGTCCCCAATGCGCGGGCCATGACTCGTGGCGCCGGACGCATCGTTTATGTCGGTTCCCGGGATGCGGGCAGGGTGTATGCGGTCGAATTCGATTCGGCTTGGCGCCACGGGCGCGCACGGGTGATCGCTTCCGGACTCGAGTTGCCGGTAGGCGTGGCCTGGCGGAACGGAGACCTCTACATTTCGGCCGTGAACCGCATCCTGCGCCTGGAAGGGATAGATGCCCGCCTCGACGATCCGCCGCGGGCCAAAGTGGTCTTCGATCAACTGCCGAGGGAAAATGCCCACGGCTGGAAGTTCATCGCCTTCGGCCCCGATGGCTGGCTCTACCTGGCTGTGGGAGCGCCCTGCAATATCTGCGATCCCGACGCACGCTACGCCAGCATCTTTCGCTTGCGCCCCGATGGTTCGGTACTCGAGTCGGTGGCGCGGGGCGTACGCAATAGCGTAGGTTTCGACTGGCATCCCGGTACCGGCGAAATGTGGTTCACGGACAATGGCCGCGATGGGTTGGGAGACGATACGCCTCCCGACGAGCTCAATCGGCTTGTGCGTCCCGGCCAGCATTTCGGTTATCCCTATTGCCACGCTGGGACGATTCCCGACCCGGAATTCGGGAGCGGACATTCCTGCGCGGATTTCGAATCACCGGCCATCCGCCTGGGAGCTCACGTTGCCCCGCTGGGACTGCGTTTCTACCGCGGCGCCACCTTCCCGGCAGCCTACCGCGGCCAGATTCTTATCGCCGAGCACGGGTCGTGGAACCGCAGCCGCAAGGCGGGCTACCGGATATCCCTGGTGCGCCTCGAGGGTGGCAGGGCCGTCGCCTACGAACCCTTCGTCACCGGCTGGTTGCAGGGGGAGTCCCCCTGGGGCCGGCCAGCGGATATCCTTGAGCTTCCCGATGGCTCCTTGCTGGTGTCCGACGACTTGGCAGGAGCCCTTTATCGAATCACCTATACCCCGCCACGGAACCCCACGCCATGACTGAAGCGTTCCTCACCCTTGTTGAACTCGATTGCCTGGAAGAACTGCTCGACAGCGAGGTCTTCGCCGATGGCACCATGCGCCTGGACGAAATCCAGGCCTTCCTGTGCGCCGTCGTCAGCGGTCCGGTGGCCGTGGCGCCGGAAGACTGGCTGGGAGAAATCCTCGGCGGGGGCGAGGGGAGCCAGGAACGTGCGGAGGCCGAAGCCTTGCTGCTGCGCCTGCGGGACGAGATCGTCTTCGACCTGGGCAACCAGGATTGCGTGGCGCCTATCCTCTATCCGCTCGAGGAGGCAAGCGACGAAGACGATTACGCGGCCTGGGCCGACGCCTATGTCTATGGCTGCGGCCTGTCGGGTGACTGGTTCGAACTCGCCGGCAAGCACGGCGACGACCTGGCCGAACTGCTGGAACCGCTATTCCTCCTCAACGGTACCCTGCGGGAGGACGTCGAAGCCAGCGGCGAGCGCTGGTTTTCCCCTGCCGAGGAAGCCCGGGTGGTCGCCGAGGTGCGGGAGGGACTGCCGGACATCGTGCAGGCCCTGTACGACTTCTGGCGCACCAAGGCGGGCATTGCCACCGTGCGCCGGGAAGATCCCAAGGTCGGCCGCAACGATCCCTGCCCCTGCGGTAGCGGTCGCAAGTTCAAACAGTGCTGCGGACGGCCGGATCGGCTGAACTGACGCGAGGCCGGGCGGAGCGGGCTCCGCCTATTGCGCGGCCTCAAAAAAGAAAAAGCCGGAGCGGAGCTCCGGCTTTTTTGCTCTGTTGCAGGCTTAGGCGAATTAGGCGGCCTTCTTGCCCTTCGGAGCGGAGACCTTGGCGGCCTTCAGGGTCGCTTCGGTGGCAGCGGCAACGCTGGCTTCAGCGGCTTCGACAGCTTGCTTGGAAGCCTTGGAGAGGTTCTCGTAGGCATCGTTGGCGGCGGCGACAGCAGACTTGACGACGGCGACGGCAGCTTCGGAACCGGCGGGGGCGCTGGCCAGGGCCTTCTCGACCAGACCATTCACCTTGGCATTGGCTTCGGCGACTTGAGCTTCGACTTCCTTGGCGATCTTGTCCTTCGCTTCGACAGCGATGGCGTAGACGCTACGGGAGTAATCCAGACCCTTTTCGAGGGCGGGAACGGCCAGGCTCTGTTGCAAAGCGACGAGGGACTGGACGTCCTTGGCGCCGAGGAGCGCGTTCACGTTGGCGAAGGAGGTCTCGACCAGGGAACGGGCGGCGTTCAGGTTGAGGGCGGCGAGGCGCTCGACGCTGTCCAGGGTGGTGTTGGCCAGGAGGACGGCGGAATCGATGCTGGATTGAGCGAGTTCTTGGGGCTTGACGGACATGATGATCTCCAAAGACTAAGGTTAAGAAACAGGTTTCGGCTTTGCGGCATTTATGTTGCGCTGCACCATGACCTGAATTTTACTGTTGCAAGAACCAATGTCAACCATTTTTTGTGCGCCGCACCATTTTGTTGACGGAGATCAAACGGAAATGAGCAAGGTGCAGAGCCCAGGCTCATGTATAGCAGAATTCTTGTCTTCTGAATGGGGCAAATATGGATCGCCATAGGCATCGATTGGTGCGCAGCAGCAGAGAACGGAAAGGGGCGTTTTTCGCCCTTGGCGATGGCGTACGGCAGCCTCGCTGGAGTCGGGGGCGTGTCTCGGGTACTCGGTACGTCGCGTCGTCGGTCAGGGGCAGGCGACCCCGGCCCCGGATTGCGCTAATTCGCGGCGGAGGTGGGGTACCGCGGTGGCGGATTACGGTGCCCGCTGACCCTCATTTGCCACCCCAGGGTTGCACGGGTACGGTCGAGATGGCGTTGACCGGTGCGCCCTCGATGATCTTGCGGCTGATGGCCAGATAGACCAGCACGTTGCGCCGGGTATCGTGGAAGCGCGTAATCTTGGTTTCCTTGAAGAGGATAGAGGTGTCCTCGGAGAATACGACTTCGTCCTTGGGAAGTTTGGCGGGTAGGGTGATCGGCCCGACCTGGCGGCACGCCAGGGAGAACTGCGAAGGGTCTTCGGCCAGGCCAAAGCTGCCGGCCACTCCACCTGTGCGAGCCTGGCTCACGTGGCAGGTGACGCCGGGAACCCTGGGGTCGTCGAAGGCGTAGATGCATACGCGGTGGTTGGCGCCGATGAGCTTCCAGGCGGTGGTGACGCAGCCCACTTCCTCGGCGTTGCCTGGAAGGGCAAGGGCAGTAGCGACCAGGACGGCGGCCCCGCGCAGGGAGGCCGCAGCGGCGAAAGTTGGCTTCATGGATTTCTCCGGAAAGGCGCGGGGAGGGGAATCAGACGCCCTGCATGCTTGGCGAGAATGCGGTAGATGTCCCGGTCGAAGGCCGGACGGGGGTCGTTCAGGAGTTCGTGGACCTCGCTGTCGTCCGCGGCGCTGCCCAGGTGCCGCCAACCATCGACGATGTGGGCGGTGTCGCCCTCCGGGAGCATTGCGGGGCCGGAAAAAGGCCAGGATACGAGCTTGAGTCCCGCCAGGGCGCTGACCAGGCGCAGGGTGTGGCGGGAAAGCGGCTCCTTGCCGACGCAGGCGCCCTTGCAGCGGCGCAATTGATGGGCGAAGCAGGGTTTGCCCGGATCGGCGGCCTCCAGACCCAGGAGCTTCAGGCAGAGCTCGTGGGAGTCGGCCACGGCGCGCAGGACGTCCTGGGCCTCGCGGGGATGCTTGAAGAGCCCGTAGCAAGCGCCCGGTACGGAAAAATCGAGGACGTCGGCTGCGAGCAGTCGGGGACGCAGCCAGCCCTCGCCTTCGTCCACCAGCGTCCACGAGCATACCTCTTCGTTCTTGCGCAACTGGCGGTTGTGCGTAGGGCGCAAGGTCTTGACCAGGGCGGCTTCCTTGAGCAGCGCGCCGATCTCACCGGCGGTCTCGAACACTTCGATGCGCTTCACCTGACGGGCGAGGGCCATCTCCCGGGACGATCTCAGGTCGGCGGCGAAATGGGAGAGCACCCGCCGCCGCAGGTTCTTGGCCTTGCCGACGTAGAGGGGAAGCGCGTTCTCGCCGTAGAAGAGATAGACCCCCGGAGTGTCGGGCAGATCGTCGACCATCTCCGGGTCGAGACCCGCTGGCAGGCTGGGGCGGGAATCGAGCTTCTTGACTGCGGCGGCGACCACCTCCGGCCCCGGGGCGGCCTGGATGCGCTGCCAGAACTGATGGATCAGGCGTGCGTCGGCCAATGCCCGGTGGCGGCCGTCGGCCACCAGGCCGTGGCGTTCGGCGAGACTGTCCAGGTTGTGGCGGTGATACTCGGGAAACAGGGTGCGGGAGAGCTTGACCGTGCACAGTACCGGTGCCCGGAAGGCAATGCCCAGGCGCTTGAACTCGCTCTTGAGGAAGCTGTAGTCGAAGCGGGCGGTATGGGCGACGAAAAGGCGGCCTGCCAGTCTTCGCAGCACCTCCGCGGCCACGGCGGCGAAGGGGGGCGCATCGGCCACCAGGGCGTCGGAGATTCCGGTGAGCTGCTGGATGAAGGGCGGGATGCGCGTGCCGGGGTTGACCAGCTGTTGCCATTCCTCGACGCGGCCGTCGGCATCCACGGCGACGATGCCGATCTCCGTGATGCGATCGGCGGTGGCCGTGGCGCCGGTGGTTTCCAGATCCACGAAGGCGAGGGGAGTCGCCGCAACGCTCATCGCCACACCGGTCGCCGAGGCCGGAAAGCCGGCTTACCCCCGCCGCATGGCGTCGAAGAATTCGTTGTTGCCCTTGGTCGCCTTGACCTTGTCGAGGAGGAATTCCATCGCCTCGAGGTCGTCCATCGGGTAGAGGAGTTTGCGCAGAACCCACATTTTCTGCAGGACGTCGGGCTTGAGGAGCAATTCCTCGCGCCGGGTGCCCGAGCGATTGACGTTGATCGCCGGGTAGATCCGCTTCTCGGCCATCTTGCGGTCGAGGTGGATTTCCATGTTGCCGGTGCCCTTGAATTCCTCGTAGATCACGTCGTCCATACGGGAACCGGTCTCGACGAGGGCGGTGGCGATGATGGTCAGCGAGCCGCCTTCCTCGATATTGCGTGCGGCACCGAAGAAGCGCTTCGGTTTTTGCAGGGCATTGGCGTCGACGCCGCCGGTCAGCACCTTGCCGGAAGCGGGCTGGACGGTGTTGTAGGCGCGGGCAAGGCGCGTGATCGAGTCGAGCAGGATGACCACGTCCTTCTTGTGCTCGACCAGTCGCTTGGCTTTTTCGATGACCATCTCGGCAACCGCCACGTGCCGGGTGGCCGGCTCGTCGAAAGTCGAGGCGACGACTTCACCCTTGACCGTGCGGGTCATTTCGGTGACTTCTTCCGGACGCTCGTCGATGAGCAGCACGATGAGGATGACTTCGGGGTGATTGGCGGTGATCGCATGGGCGATATGCTGGAGCATCACCGTCTTGCCCGATTTGGGCGGTGCGACCAGGAGACCCCGCTGACCGGCACCGATGGGCGCGATCATGTCGATGACCCGGCTGGTGATGTTTTCCTCGGCCTTGATCTCCCGCTCAAGACGCAGCATGCGCGTCGGGTGCAAGGGGGTGAGGTTCTCGAACATGATCTTGTTCTTGGTCGCCTCGGGGGGCTGGCCATTGATCCGGTCGAGCTTGGTCAGGGCGATGTAGCGCTCGCCATCCTTGGGAGTGCGAATCTCGCCCTCGATGGAATCGCCGGTGCGCAGGTTGAATCGGCGCACCTGGGAAGGCGAGACGTAGATGTCGTCGGTGTTGGCGAGGTAGGAGGTTTCCGGCGAACGCAGGAAACCGTAGCCGTCGGGTAGCACTTCCAGAGTGCCATCGCCGTAGATCGTCTCGCCATTTTTCGCCTTGGCCTTGAGGAGCGCGAAAATCAGCTCCTGCTTGCGCATCCGGTTGGCATTCTCGATGCAGGCCTCGGCGGCCATTTCGAGCAATTGGCTGACGTGAAACGTCTTGAGTTCGGAAAGTTGCATGGATTTCGTGCGTGGCGCCCGGATGCGGGGGGGCCCGGAATGGGCCGAGGGCGCGTCTTGTTGTGGGGGAGAGGGGGGCGGTTCGCCCGAGGGCGCCAAAGCGCTCCTCAGGCCCGCAGAGTAAGGGGATTACAGATTGCTGTCAATGAAGGCCGTGAGCTGCGACTTGGAGAGCGCGCCCACCTTGGTGGCCTCGACGTTGCCGTTCTTGAAGAGCATCAGGGTCGGAATCCCACGGATGCCGAATTTGGCCGGCGTCGCCTGGTTGTCGTCGATGTTGAGTTTGGCGACCTTGAGCTTGCCCGTGTATTCCGCGGCGACCTCATCGAGGATGGGCGCGATCATCTTGCAGGGGCCGCACCACTCGGCCCAGTAGTCCACCAGTACTGGCTGGGGGGACTGAAGCACCTCGGACTCGAAAGTGTCGTCGGTGACGTAGTGGATGTGCTCGCTCATGAAGGCCTCGTGAAATCTGGAAAGGAGGGGAAGGGGAGGGGTCTTGGGCGGAAGGGGCCGCCAGCCGGAGACGATCCGGAAAGTGGGCAAATGCTAGCGAAAATTTCTTCCGATGGGAAGGGAGCCGCCTTAGATCAGGCTTTCAGCAGGTTGGCCAATTCGACAGCAGTCTTGACTCCCATCTTGTCGAAGAGGTTGGCCCGATGGACTTCCACGGTGCGCATGCTGATACCCAGCTCATCGGCGATCACCTTGTTGAATTTCCCGGCGAGGACCAGATCCATGACCTGTCGTTCGCGGGTCGTCAGGGTCCCCAGCCGGGCGTTCACCGAATCGGCACTGGCGCTTGCGGCCCGGCTCCGGGCGTGATGCTCCATGGCTTCGCCGATGCGGTTGGCGAGTTCGTTGTCGTTGAAGGGCTTCTCGAAGAAATCGAAGGCTCCCCGCTTGAGCGCATTCACCGCCAGGGGGACGTCGCCATGACCGGTGAGAAAGATGACCGGCAGGTCTGAGCTGCGGGCGATCAGGGCGTCGAATACGTCGAGGCCGCTCATGCCGGGCATGCGCATGTCGAGGACCACGCAGCCTGCCGTTTCGCCGGTATAAGCCGCAAGGAAATCCGCGCCGTCGGAATAGGCGACGGCGGCTATGTTTCGCGATCTGAGCAGCCAGGCCAGGGCATCGCGGATCGCCTCATCGTCGTCGACCAGATGGGCTTTGAACTCGCTCACGACGTCTCCAGGGGAAGGGTGAAAGCGAATATGGTACCGCTCCCCGTGGGTGAATCGAGGTTGGGGTCGGCCCACAAGCGGCCGCGGTGGAATTCGACGATGGAACGGCAGATCGAGAGGCCTACACCCATGCCGTCTTGCTTGGTGGTGAAGAATGCGGTGTACAGCTTTTCGCGAACGGAATCGGTGAGGCCGCAGCCCTGATCGGCCACCCGGACCACCGCTTCCGTCCCTTCCAGGCTGGCGGAGACGCTCAGCCGCCTGAGATCCTGGGGGGTCTCGGCCATGGCATCCATGCCGTTGCGCATCAAATTCAGCAGGACCTGCTCGAGCATCAAGCGGTCGGCCATGACGGGCGGTAGGTCATCGATCTGGCACTCCACGGACACTTCCCTTTTGCGGGCGTCGGATTCGATAAAGCCCAGGCATTCCGTGATGATCTCGGGCAGATTGCACAAGGCCCTGCGCGGCTCGCTCTTGCGCACGAAATCGTGAACCCGGCGCACGATGCGGCCGGCCCGCTGGGCCTGGACGCCGACCTTTTCCAGGGCATAGCGGAATTCGTCGGGATCGAACTTCCCGTCAGCCAGCAGATTGAGGCAACCCGTGTTGTAGCTGGCAATGGCCGCCAGGGGCTGGTTGAGCTCGTGGGCCAGGGTCGACGCCATTTCGCCCATGGTCACCAGGCGTGCGGTGAACTGCAGCGCTTCCTGCTGCTGCCGCGCCAGTTCCTCGGCTTTCTTGCGTTCGGTGATGTCGAGAACCGATCCCATCCAGCCGGTGTGGCGGCCATGGGCATCGATCAACGGCGCCTCGTATACGAGGGCATGAAAGCGCGTGCCGTCCTTACGCTGGAAGGTGAGTTCGAAGCCGTCGGCCGGTGCTTCACCCGCGAGCACCGCATTGTGCAGCGCCAGGGTCTCGTCGATCATTTCCGGCAGCCAATAGGGCATGGGCGGTTTGCGGCCGACCAGCTCATCGCTGGAGAATCCGGTCATGCGGCAGAAGGCGGAATTGACGTAAATGACCAGGCCTTCGAGATCGCGGGCCCGCATGCCGACCGTGAGGGAGTCCTCCATCGCTTTGCGAAAGGCGTGTTCCGCTCCGAGCGCTTCCTCGGCCTGAAAACGCTTCTGCATCAAGTCGCGTACGGCCCAGAGGCTCCAGAAGACGCCGGCCGCAAGCAGGACGATCGCTCCTGCCAGCAAGCGCGGCAAGGCCGCGCCGCCGCTCTGGTAAGCCACCACGCGGAGCCGGAGTCCGAGACCCGGCGGGTCGAAAGGAATTTCGTAGCTTGCCCCCGGATTGCCCTGAACGTTCGATTTGGCGCCATAGAGGACGTCGTTCTGATCGACGACCTGGACCAGATACTTCTCGGCGAACCACCAGGGAACGAATTCCTTGAGCAGGGAATCGACGGGATAGACGCCGACCAGGACGCCGGAGGGGCGGCCATCGACATGGATCGGCATGGCGATCTCGAAGTAACCCCGCTTATCCGGGCCGATGTACGCAGGGCTGTAGGAGCGCTTGCCCAGCCG
Organism: Azonexaceae bacterium; assembly: GCA_009469685.1. Next base: position 22,080 of record SSTA01000106.1, read on the forward strand.
CAGCGCAATGTCATAGGTATTGCGGGCGGCCGAGGTCGTGCCGGTTTCGTGGTCGCCTGCCTGGGGCTGTGCCGAGGGCAGGGCGTCGATCGGGCGCCAGTCCGTGGCGAGCCACAGGATCTGCCTGAGGTCGGGGTTGTTGCGCAGCAGGCTGCCCGCCCGCAAGCGAAACAGGTTGCGATCTTCCGGATGGTCGGAGAGATCGAGGGCCAGCTGCTGCAGGAGCTCCTCATTGCCGGTGAGGTGGAAGCGCAGGTTCTGTTCCAGCCAGAGCACGTCCTTGATCAAGGCATTGCGTTCCTCTTCGACCTCGTTCCGGTGCAGCAACCAGAGCAGGGAGAGCACGGCGACCAGCAGCAGCACGATGCCCAGCTTGGGCAGGGTGAGCAGCCAGCGTACGCGGCGGGCGTACTGGGCAGGAACGGTGGGCTTGGGAAGCATGGCTGCATGTTACACAAGTCCCGTTCCAGGAATCCGCACCGGGCGACTGTGGATATCCACAATTTGCGGCCAGGGTGCGCCCGACCATACTGCCTCCCATGCGCCACCAATCCGGGGGCGGTTTTCAATAATCGGAGGAGTCCATGAAATTCTCTAAGCTTCTGGCTGGCCTTGTGTTCGCCGCCTTTTCCGCCACCGTCCTGGCGGATTCTCCCATCGTCATCAAGTTCAGCCACGTGGTGGCCCAGGATACTCCCAAGGGTCTGGCGGCCAACTTCTTCGCCAAGAAGGCCGATGAACTGACCAAGGGCAAGGTCAAGGTCGAGGTCTATGCCAATTCGACCCTGTACAAGGACAAGGAAGAACTCGAAGCCCTGCAACTCGGCGCCGTCCAGATGCTGGCGCCGTCGCTGGCCAAGTTCGGCCCGCTGGGGGTGAAGGAATTCGAGGTCTTCGATCTGCCTTACATCTTCGACGACTACAGCGAGCTGCACAAAGTCACCCAGGGCGCCGTCGGCCAGCATCTGCTCGCCAAGCTGGAACCCAAGGGGATCAAGGGTTTGGCTTACTGGGACAACGGTTTCAAGTCCTTTTCCGCCAACACGCCGATCAAGACCCCTGCCGACCTGAAGGGCAAGAAGATGCGCATCCAGTCTTCCAAGGTCCTCGAGGAGGAAATGCGGTCCCTTGGCGCGCTGCCCCAGGTGATGGCCTTCTCCGAGGTCTATCAGGCCCTCCAGACGGGTGTCGTCGACGGTACCGAAAACCCGATTTCCAATCTCTACACCCAGAAGATGCACGAAGTGCAGAAATTCCTGACCCTGACCGATCATGGCTATCTCGGCTATGCGGTCATCGTCAATAAGAAATTCTGGGACGGCCTTCCCGCCGACGTGCGCGGCCAGTTGGAAATGGCCATGAAGGAAGCCACTGTCTACGCCAACAAGATCGCCAAGGAGCAGAACGATCATGACCTAGAAGCGGTGAAGAAGAGCGGCAAGACCACTGTCTCGGTACCGACCAAGGAAGAGCGCATGGCCTTCAAGAAGGCCCTGGTGCCCGTGCATCAGAAGATGGAATCCCGCATCGGTAAGGAAGTCATCCAGTCGGTCTATAAGGAAACCGGCTTCGATCCCA
>SSTA01000107.1 GCA_009469685.1 Azonexaceae bacterium
GGGGCATCGTCGCCGATGGCAATGAAGCGGGTTTGCCGCCGGAGATCCTCGGGCAGATGGGCCAGCGCCAGCAGGCTGCGGTCGAGGCCCTTGATGCGGAATCCGGACCCGATCTGCAGGACCAGCAACTCGTCGTCGGCGATCCCGAATTCGGCCCGGCACTCGGCCCGCAGGCGCGCAGCGTCCGCCGGGAGCCGGCGGTCGTTGCCGATTCCGGGGGGCAGGAGGTGAAATCGATCTGCCGGGGTCCCGTAGTGCTTGCGGAAAGACTCGATCTGGCGGGGGGCGATGAGCATGATGCGGGTTTTCGAGTCGCTGCCGAAAATCGACCGCTCGAAGGCGGAAAAGATCCGGTAGCGCGACCCCAGGCGGTAGAGCGGATTGCGCAGGGTACGCGCCTTCTCCTCGTAGCACGGGTCGGCGGCGTAATAGACGTCGAGGCCAGGCATCTTGTTGAATCCCACCAGGCGATCCGCCGGCTGCGCGCGGAGATCTTCGCCGACCCAGGCGACGAATTTTTCGTAGCGGCGGGCGTTGCTCCAGGCCTTCACCGGAGCCACCCGCAGGTCGAATCCTTCAGGCCGGTCGCCCTGCCACTCCAGGGTATAGACCCGGATGGCGTGTCCGCGGGCCTGGCAGGCCAGTGCAAAACGCAGGAACTTGCGTTGAAGTCCACCGTACGGGAAGTACTTGAACAGGCAAAAGGCAAGTTGCATCGCAGTCCGGGGCCGAATGAGGGCCGTATCTTACGCCAATTCATGCCCTCGCCGCCCCGGTCCTGCGGCCGGCCCGCCGTCAGCCGGGCAGCGGATCCGCGTTGCCCAGGGCGGTGGAATGCATGCCGCCGTCCACGTAGAGGACTTCCGCCGTAATCCCGCTGGCCAGGTCCGAGAGCAGGAAGGCCGCGGCATTGCCGACTTCGTCTATGGTCACGTTGCGGCGCAGGGGGGCATGGTGGGCATTGTAGGAAAGCAGCTTGCCGAAGCTGCCGATGCCCGACGCCGCCAGGGTCTTGATCGGACCGGCGGAGATGGCGTTGGCCCGGATGCCTTCGGGGCCGAGGCAGAAGGCCAGATAGCGGGTGGCGGCTTCCAGGCTGGCCTTGGCCAGTCCCATGGTGTTGTAGTTGGGCATGGTCCGCTCGGCGCCCAGGTAGGAGAGCGCCAGCAGGGAGCCACGACGGCCCTTCATCATTGGCCGGGCAGCCTTGGCCAGCGCGGGATAGCTGTACGACGAGATTTCGTGGGCGATGCGGAAGGCGTCGCGGCTGATGCCGTCGAGGAAGTCGCCCTCGATGGCTTCCGCCGGTGCGAAGGCGATCGAATGGACGAGTCCGTCGAGGCCGTCCCAGCGGGCGCCGAGGTCGACGAAGAGCTGGTTGATCTCCTCGTCGCTGGCGACGTCGCAGGGGAAAATCAGATCGCTGCCAAATTCGGTGGCAAATTTCCTCACGCGATCGGCGAAACGCTCGTTCTGGAAGGTGAAGGCCATTTCGGCCCCTTCCCGGTGGCAGGCCTTGGCGATGCCGTACGCGATCGAGTGCTTCGAGAGCAGACCGGTGATGAGGATTTTTTTGTCGGCAAGAAAGCCCATGTGTTGTTCTCCCTAGGGATTAGCCCGAAGGATTATATCGGAATTTGCCTCCCAGCCTGCTGCACCGCCGCAGAGCTAGAGGTTCGGGTAGTTGGGGCCTTCGCCGCCCTGGGGGGCGACCCATTCGATATTCTGGCCCGGGTCCTTGATGTCGCAGGTCTTGCAATGGATGCAATTCTGGGCGTTGATCTGGAGCCGGGGCCCGTCGGGACCCTCCAGGATTTCGTACACCCCCGCCGGGCAATAGCGCTGCTCCGGCGCGTCGTAACGGGACAGGTTGATCCTTACGGGGACTCCGGGATCGCGCAGGCGCAGATGGCAGGGCTGGTCCTCCTCGTGGTTGGTCCCGGTCAGGGAGACCGAGGTGAGGCGGTCGAAAGTGATTTCGCCGTCGGGCTTGGGATAGGCGATGGGGCGGCAGGCGGCGGCGGGTTTCAGACGCTCGTGATCGGGGCCATGATGGTGGAGGGTCCAGGGTGCCCGGCCGCGGAAGAGCATCTGGTCGATGCCGAACATCAGCGATCCCCATTTGAGCCCCTTGCCGAGCCAGGGCTTGAAATTGCGCGCGCTGTGGAGTTCGTCGTGGAGCCAGCTCTTGCGGAATGCTTCCGGGTAGGCGGTCAATTCGTCCTGGCTCCGGCCGGCGGCCAGAGCGTCGGCCAGGGCGTCAGCGGCCAGCAGGCCCGATTTCAATGCGGCGTGACAGCCCTTGATGCGGGCTGCGTTGAGAAATCCGGCGTCATCGCCCACCAGGATACCTCCCGGAAAGGTCAACCGGGGAAGCGACTGGAGGCCGCCGGCGGCCAGCGCCCGGGCACCGTAGGCGATACGTCGGCCGCCAACGAGGAATTCGCGGATGCGCGGGTGGGTCTTGAAGCGCTGGAATTCCTCATAGGGTGAAAGATAGGGGTTGGCGTAGCCGAGACCGACGACGAATCCCACCGCCACCTGATTGTCGGCCTGATGATAGAGGAAGCCGCCACCGTAGGTGTCCGGCTCCAGGGGCCAGCCGGCGCTGTGGAGCACCAGGCCGGGGCTGTGGCGCTCGGCGGGAACTTCCCACAATTCCTTGAGGCCGATGCCATAGGTTTGCGGGTCGGCACCTTCGCGCAAGCGAAAACGCGCTTCCAACTGCTTGCCCAGATGTCCGCGACAGCCTTCGGCGAAAACCGTATAGCGGGCGAGCAGTTCCATCCCGGCCTGATGATTGGGCCCGGGACTGCCGTCCCGACCGAGGCCCATGTCGCCCGTCGCCACGCCGCGTACGCGGCCCTCGTCGTCGTACAGCACCTCGGCACCGGCGAAGCCGGGATAGATTTCAACGCCCAGGGCCTCCGCCTGCTGGCCCAGCCAGCGGCAGAGGCTGCCGAGGGAAATGACGAAATTTCCTTCATTGTGGAAACAGGCCGGCAACGCCCAGCCGGGAACCCGGAATTCGCTCGTGGTCCCCAGCAGATAGAAACGGTCTTCGACCACCGGGGTCACGACGGGCGCTCCGGTGGACTTCCAGTCGGGCAGCAGTTCGGTCAGGGAGCGCGGATCGAGGACGGCACCGGAAAGGATATGGGCGCCGATTTCCGAACCCTTTTCGATCAGGCAGACCGAAATCTCGCGCCCCGCCTCCGCCGCCCGCTGCTTGAGTCGTATGGCCGTAGCGAGTCCGGCGGGCCCGCCGCCCACCACGACCACGTCGAATTCCATGGCTTCCCGCGCCATCCGGTTCTCCCCTCGATTGTCGTCTTCCGGGCGTTACCGTACAGTAGGGCTCCCGCCGGAACAAGCCCGGCTTGTCGCCGCCTGTCATGGATCACCCCGGAAAGCTCATTCACCGCAGCGTCATTCCCATCCGCTGGGGGGACATGGACGCCTACGGCCACGTCAACAATACGATTTATTTCCGCTACATGGAGATCGCCCGCATCGAGTGGCTGGAGGCGGTAGGCTATGGCCTCGATCGCGGGGGCGAGGGGCCGGTCATCATCAATGCGAGCTGTACTTTTCTGGTGCCTCTCACCTATCCGGGAACGGTGGAGGTGTTGACCTTCAC
>SSTA01000108.1 GCA_009469685.1 Azonexaceae bacterium
AGCACGAGCAGGATGGGAAATCCCCACGGCTCGATACGGGAATATTTCCAGGCCATTCGGCCCGGGAGCAGGCTGACCAGGATGCGCCCACCGTCCAGAGGAGGCAGGGGCAGAAGATTGAGAACCATCAGGGCGCAATTGACCAGAATGCCCATCTTGCCCATTTCGGTCATCGGAACGGTAAACGGGTTGCTCGGCAAGAGCCAGGCGAGCTTGACCAGGAAGGCCCAGCCGAAAGCCATGGCCAAATTCGCCAGAGGGCCTGCAGCCGCCACCCAGAGCATGGATTGCTTGGGATTCCGCAACCGCCCGAAATCAACCGGAACCGGCTTGGCGTAACCGAAAAGCATACCCCCTCCGGAAAACAACAGGATCACCGCCGGAATGACGATGGTTCCCCAGGGATCGATATGACGCAGCGGATTGAGGCTGATCCGGCCAGCCAACCAGGCGGTATGATCGCCGAAATAGCGGGCCGCATAGCCGTGGGCGGCCTCGTGCAGGGTGATTGCAAAAATCACCGGCAGGGCCGAAATGGCGAGCGTCTGTACCAAGCTGGCGAACATCGGCCTAAAAAGGTGGGGAGTATACCAAAACCCGAGGCACCGCCCGGGTCCGAAGGCTAAAACCCGAAGGGATCGGTTCGCCCTCGCCCGCTCCGGATCAGCACCGGCGCCGACCCCGTGAGGTCGACGACGGTGGTCGGCTCGGTTCCGCAAGGGCCTCCGTCGAGAATCAGATCGACCAGGTCGTCAAGGCGGTCGCGAATTTCCCAGCCTTCGGTCAGCGGGGCGTCATCGCCGGGCAAAATCAGGGTCGTCGTCAGCAGCGGTTCGTCCAGTTCCTGAAGAAGGGCCAGGACGACCGGATGGTCGGGAACCCGCAGGCCTATGGTCTTGCGCTTGGGATGCAACACCCGTCGCGGCAATTCCTTCGTTCCTTCGAGAATAAAGGTATAGCTGCCCGGCGTCGTCGCCTTGAGCAGCCGGTACTGGACGTTGTCTACCCGGGCGTACTGGGCAATTTCCGAAAGGTCACGGACCATCAGGGTCAGGTGGTGACGGTCATCGACCTGGCGAATTTCGCGAATGCGATCGACTGCCGCCTTGTCGCCCAGATGGCACCCCAGGGCATAGCAGGAATCGGTGGGAACGATGACCAGCCCGCCACCGCGGACGATTTCCGCCGCCCGCGCCAGCAGACGCTGCTGGGGATTTTCAGGGTGAACGACCAGATACTGGGCCATGACGATAGGCTTACCGCATACCCCAGCCAGTAGGGTAGGACCGGCCTGCCCCCGGCGTAGTCACGGGCATCGCAACGCGACCAGGCCAGCCTGCCGCGCCGAGCTTAGGACCAACTTCCCCTATCACCGTCATGCTTACCGCCACGACTCAGGCGAACAGTTGCCAAACGGGCTTGAGGTCCTCCGGAAGTCCCGGGAGGCGCCCGAGGTCCACGTAACTCTCCTCTGGCCCGTGGAAATCCGATCCCCGCGAGGCGCAAAAGCCGAAATGCCTGGCCAGACGTGCAAATTGGAGCACATTGTCGGGAGTGTGGCTGCCGCAGACCACCTCGATGGCTTGGCCGCCAGCCCCCTGGAACTCAGCCAGGAATTGGCGCATCACCTCGCCGGAGACCTTGTAGCGTCCGGGATGAGCCACCACCGCAACCCCCCCGGCGCCGATAATCCAGGAAACCGCTTGATCCAGGGTTGCCCAGCGGTGATCGACGTAACCTGGTTTACCGGGAACCAAGTAGTTCTGGAACACCGCCTGGACGTCCCGGGCCACCCCGACCTCAACCAGATAACGAGCGAAGTGCGCGCGCGAGATGAGGCTGGGATTCGCCGCATAGCGCATCGCGCCTTCGAAAACACCCGGGATGCCGATTGCCGCGAGGGAATCGGCCATTCGCCTGGCGCGCTCGACGCGCCCCTGGCGCAATCCTTCCAGGCCCGAGACGAGCCCCTCCCCCTGCGGATCGAACCCGAGTCCGACAATGTGGATGGGCGTTCCCCGCCATTCGATGGAAATCTCGACCCCGGTCACGAAGCCCATGCCTGCAGCGGCCGCCGCCTGCTCGCCTTCGCACAACCCACCGATGTCGTCGTGATCGGTCAGCGCCCAGAGGTCGACCCCGTTCTCCGCCGCCCTCCGCGCGAGTTCCGCCGGAGGCAAGAGGCCGTCGGAAACGGTGGAATGGCAATGGAGGTCGACATTGGCGTGCGGCATGGCTTCAGGGGTCTTCAGGTAATCGGATAGTGTAGCACGCGCGAATTTTCGCGGACCTAGTCCCGCTCTGGGCAATCTGGCTTTTCGCCCTGCCATTTCTTGCCAGTCGGGCGGTCATGGGCTAGAGTTCGCCCGTCCCCCGGGAGAGTGCAGCATCCACTGCCGCCGAAGGCGCAATCCACCCGAAAACGCTCAGGCCAAAGGACCGCGGGACCAAGGCATGGTGCCTTGCAACTCTGGAGAGCGACGTTGCCCGGCCAACGTCCACCGATGGGGCAAATCTCTCAGGTATCGAGGACAGAGGGGTGAAACGCTGAACCGTTTCATCCCTTTTTGTTTTCTAGAAGCGACTTTAATATTTCGTCGCAAAGGATTGATATGCTGAAGAAAACAGTGCTCAACGAAACCCATCGCGCCATGGGTGCGCGGATGGTTGATTTCGGTGGCTGGGACATGCCCGTCAACTACGGATCCCAGATCGAGGAGCACCACGCAGTCCGCCGCGATTGCGGCATGTTCGACGTCTGCCACATGTGCCCGGTCGATCTGGTCGGCCCCGACGTCCGCCCCTTCCTCACCCGTCTCGTCGCCAACGACGTGGCCAAACTCAAGCTTCCCGGCAAGGCGCTCTATTCCTGCATGCTTAACGATGTCGGTGGAGTAGTGGACGATCTGATCATCTATTTTCTGACCGACGAGCACTTCCGCTTGGTGGTGAACGCTGGCACTGCCGAAAAAGACATCGCCTGGATGCAGGCCCACCGTGCCGACTGGGGCATGGACCTGACGATCACGCCGCGCCGCGATCTGGCCATGATCGCCGTCCAGGGACCCAATGCCCGGGCAAAGGTGTGGCAGGTGCTCCCCCAGGTTCGCGCGGCAAGCGAGGACTTGAAGCCCTTCTTCGCCTGCGCCATTGGCGACACCTTCGTCGCCCGCACCGGTTACACCGGCGAGGATGGCTTCGAAATCATGCTACCCGCCGGTGACGCCGTCGCGACCTGGAACAGCCTGGCCGCTGCCGGAGTGGCTCCTTGCGGCCTGGGCGCCCGCGATACCTTGCGCCTGGAAGCCGGCATGAATCTCTACGGCCAGGACATGGACGAGAATGTGTCCCCCCTCGACGCCGGCCTGGCCTGGACGGTCGTCCTGGACGGCAATCGCGACTTCGTCGGCAAGGCGGCCTTGACCATCAACGGCTGCCGCGCCGACTTCCTCGGCCTGGTGCTGCTCGACAAGGGGGTCCTGCGTGGCCACCAGAGGGTCTACACCGACTACGGTACCGGCGAGATCACCAGCGGGAGCTTTTCGCCCACCTTGCAGATGTCCATCGCTCTGGCCCGCCTTCCCCTGGGGGTACCCCTCGGCGCCATCGTCGATGTCGAAATACGTGACAAACGCCTGAAAGCCAAGGTCGTCAAACCCCCCTTTGCCCGTCACGGCAAAGGACTGATCTGAACCAAATTCCAAAACCCCGACTCTCCCTGGAGTAAATACGATGTCCAACGCCCCCGCTCACCTGAAATACACCGCCTCCCACGAATGGCTGCGCCTTGACGCCGACGGCACCGTCACAGTCGGAATTACCGACCATGCCCAGGAAGCCCTGGGTGACCTCGTGTTCGTCGAACTGCCCGAGGTGGGCGCCCATTTCGATGCCGAGAAGGAACTGGCGGTGGTCGAGTCGGTGAAGGCCGCCGCCGACGTCTACGCGCCCATTGCCGGAACCGTCACCGCCGTAAACCAGGACGCCGCCGATGCGCCGGAAAGCGTCAATCAGGACGCCTATGCCGCCTGGCTCTTCCGGATGAAGCCGGACGACGCGGCCGACCTGGACAAACTCCTGGATGCCGCCGCCTACCAGGCCGTGGCCGACGCCGCCTGACACTCCGCGCCTCAATCCTCCGCCAGGAACACCCATGCCTTACAGCCAGCCCCTGTCCGCCCTGGAACAGAAGGACGAATTCATCGGCCGCCACATCGGCCCGTGCGCCGCGGAAATCGCCGCCATGCTCGACGCGCTTGGCGTCGCGAGTCTGGATCAGTTGATCGACCAGACCGTCCCGGCCGTCATCCGCCTGCCGGGCGAACTGAAGTTGCCGCCCCCCCAACGGGAGCACGAGGCTCTGGCCACTTTGAAGGCCATTGCCCGTCGCAACCGGGTGAACAAGTCGTTAATCGGCATGGGCTACTACGACACCCTGACGCCCAAGGTGATCCTCAGGAACCTGCTGGAAAATCCCGGCTGGTACACGGCGTATACGCCCTACCAGGCCGAAGTTGCCCAGGGGCGGCTCGAGGCGCTGCTCACCTTCCAGCAGATGGTCGTAGACCTCACCGGCCTCGAACTGGCCAACGCCTCGCTGCTGGACGAGGCGACTGCCGCCGCCGAGGCGATGACGATGGCGCGGCGGGTGTCCAAGTCGAAATCCAACCGTTTCTTCGTCGATGCCGATTGTTTTCCCCAGACTCTCGACGTGGTCAAGACGCGCGCCACCTACTTCGGTTTCGAGCTGGTGATCAAGACTGCCGCCCACGCCGCCGAAGAAGACTGTTTCGGGGCCTTGCTCCAGTACCCCAATGATCGAGGGGAGGCGACCGATCTGACTCCCGTCATTGCCGCCCTCAAGGCTCGCGGTGCCACGGTGGCGGTAGCCAGCGACCTCATGGCCCTGGTGCTGCTCAAGCCCCCCGGCACGATGGGCGCCGACATCGCCTTCGGATCGAGTCAGCGCTTCGGCGTTCCCATGGGTTTCGGCGGTCCCCACGCTGCCTTTTTCGCCACCCGGGAAGCCTTTGTGCGTGCCATGCCGGGCCGCATCATCGGCGTTTCCAAGGACGCGCGCGGGAAGACGGCGCTGCGCATGACCCTGCAGACCCGCGAGCAGCACATCCGACGGGAGAAGGCCAACTCCAACATCTGCACCTCCCAGGTGCTGCTCGCCAACATGGCCGGCATGTACGCCGTTTACCACGGCCCAGCCGGCCTGAGGACCATCGCCGCCCGGATTCACCGTTTGGCCGCCATATTTGCCGAGGGACTCAAGCGGGCGGGTGTCACGGTACTCACTCGGCAGTTCTTCGACACTGTCCATCTCGACCTCGGCGCCCGGGCCGAGACCCTTTGCCGAAACGCTCAGGGTGCCGGCTACAACCTGCGCCGCGTATCCGCCGGCATCCTCGGTGTGTCCTTCGACGAGACGACGACCCGCGAAGACATGGCGGCGCTGTTCAAGGTCATTTGCCAGATCACCCCGGATTTCGAAGCCCTTGACGTCCAGGTCGCCGCCGCAGACCCAGCCCTGCCCAACGAACTCTTGCGGGACGATGCCATTCTCGCTCACCCGGTGTTCAACACCCACCACACCGAGCACGAGATGCTGCGCTATCTGAAATCGCTTCAGAACCGCGATCTGGCCCTCGACCACTCGATGATCTCGCTGGGTTCCTGCACCATGAAGCTCAACGCCACCAGCGAGATGATCCCGGTCACTTGGCGCGAATTTGCCGGCCTCCATCCCTTCGCACCCCTCGATCAGGCCCAGGGCTACCTCCAGATGATCCGTGGCCTCGAAGACTGGTTGCGCACCCTCACCGGATTCGACGCCATCTGCATGCAGCCCAATTCCGGCGCCCAGGGCGAATACGCCGGCCTGGTGGCCATCGCCCGCTATCACGCCAGCCGCGGCGAGGGCCATCGCAATATCTGTCTGATCCCCAAGTCCGCCCACGGGACCAATCCGGCCACCGCCCAGATGGCCAACATGCAGGTGGTGGTGGTCGATTGCGACGAGCGAGGCAACGTGGACATTGTGGACCTCCAGAACAAAGCGCAAGAACACGCCGCCAATCTGGCTTGCCTGATGATCACCTATCCCTCGACCCACGGCGTTTTCGAGGAAGACATCCGGGACATCTGCGCTCTGGTGCACTACCACGGCGGCCAGGTTTACATGGACGGCGCCAACCTGAACGCCCAGGTCGGCCTCACCTCCCCCGGCTACATTGGCGCCGACGTCAGTCACATGAATCTGCACAAGACCTTCGCCATTCCCCACGGCGGTGGCGGTCCGGGCATGGGCCCCATAGGCCTCAAGGCCCATTTGGCGCCCTTCATGGCCAATCACGCGGTGCAAGCGGTGGAAGGGCCCCATGCCGGGCAGGGAGCGGTCAGTGCCGCACCCTTCGGTTCCGCGTCGATCCTGACCATCTCATGGATGTACATCGCCATGCTTGGCGGCGAAGGGCTCAAGCGGGCGACCCAGGTGGCCATTCTCAACGCCAATTACCTGGCCGAACGACTCAAGGCTCACTACCCGGTCTTGTATGTCGGCAAGAACGGCCGCGTCGCCCACGAGTGCATTCTCGACATCCGACCGATCAAGGCGGCCACCGGAGTGACGGAAATCGACATCGCCAAACGGCTCATGGATTACGGATTCCATGCCCCCACGGTCAGTTTCCCGGTGCCCGGAACGATCATGGTCGAGCCCACGGAGTCCGAATCCAAGGCCGAACTGGACCGCTTCGTCGCAGCAATGGTCGGCATCCGGGAAGAAATCCGCAAGGTCGAAGGCGGGGGGTGGAGCGCCGCGGACAACCCGCTCAAGAATGCCCCGCACACCCAGGCTGACGTCGTGGATGCCGAATGGCGGCACCCCTACAGCCGCGAGGAGGCAGTCTTTCCCCTGCCTTGGGTCAAACTCAATAAATTCTGGCCGAGCGTGAATCGCATCGACGATGTCTTCGGCGATCGCAATCTGAACTGTTCCTGTCCGCCGCCGGGCGATTATGTCTAGGGCTGCGATGGGCATACTGCATGCCGCGAGAGCTTCGACCCTGGCGCTGCTGACTCTCGCGGCAAGCCTCACCGTCGCGGCGGCGGCGCCGGAAACCGATCCCCTCCCCCGATCGCCGGATTACCGCGGCGAGATTCGCCGGGGCCCGGATGGCAAGTTGATGGCCGTTCCGTCGCCATCCTCCGAGCCTAAAGCCGAGGAACCGCCACAACCCCGTAGCTCCCCGTCGCCGACGGCTGGGCAGAAAATCCTGCGGGTTGGCCCGGGCACCGCCATCGCCACCGTCGGGGAAGCCGCAAGACTGGCCCGCGACGGCGACATCATCGAAATCCGTGCGGGCACCTACTCGCGCCAGCCGGTGGTCTGGAAGCAGAAGCGCCTCACCATCCGGGGCGTCGGCGAGCGCCCGGTGATGATGGCGGATGGAGCTTCCGCCGACGACAAGGCCATCTGGGTCATCGCCGACGGCGAGTTCGACATCGAGAACATCGAATTTCGGGGAGCCCGCGTCGCCGACGGCAACGGCGCCGGAATCCGCTTCGAGCACGGCACCCTGAGAATCAGAAAATGCGCCTTTTTCGACAACGAAATGGGCATCCTGACGGCCAATTTCGCCGACGCCACCCTGGAAATCGCCGACAGCGAATTCGGCGCAGCCCCGCGTCACCGGGGCGATCTCCACCATCTGCTCTACGTCGGGGCGATCGGCAAATTCACCCTCGTTGGCAGCCGCTTCTCCGGCGGCTACCGGGGCCACCTGGTCAAGTCCCGGGCCCGGGAGAATCTTGTGGCCTACAACCTCCTGGCGGACGGCCCCCAAGGCCAGGCCTCCTATGAACTTGAATTTCCCAATGGCGGCGTCGCCTACGTCATCGGCAACCTGATCGGACAGAGCGCGGAGACCCAGAACCCCACCCTGGTCTCCTACGGCGCCGAGGGACCGCGCTGGCCCGACAACGCGCTGTATCTGGTCCATAACACGCTCACCAGCGAATTCAACCACGGCAATTTCCTCTTCGTTTGGTCGGACAAATTACGGCCGGACACCGAGGTCTGGGTG
>SSTA01000109.1 GCA_009469685.1 Azonexaceae bacterium
AGCCAGGGCAAGGTCGAACTCGGGACCCGAAATGGCGCCCTTGACCAGAATCTCCTGGGCGGCGCTCTCGAGGCGGTGGGCGCCGATGTTGCCGGCGAGTCCCTTGAGGGTATGGACGATGCGCAGGGCTCCCTTGGCATCGCCCGCGGAGAGGGCGGCGCGGACATCGTCCAGGCTGTGGGATTGCTGCTCGGCAAAGCGCTCGACGAGGCGGCGGTAGAGTCGGGCGTCCCCACCCAGACGGGCTAGGGCGGCGGCCGCGTCTATGGGCTCTCCCGAGGCGGGCGGTGGCGGTGGCGGGATGGCGGCGGGACTCTCGCCGCGTCCGGTCCAGCGCGCGAGTCGCGCGTAGAGATCCGCCACGTCGATGGGTTTGGCGATGTAGTCGTTCATGCCGCAGGCCAGACAACGTTCCCGGTCGCTGGCCAGGGCGCCCGCGGTCATGGCCAGGATGGGCAGGCGGGCGAAGCGGGATTCGCCCCGCAGGAGACGGGTGGCCTCATAGCCATCCATGACGGGCATGTGGCAATCCATCAGGACTGCGTCGAAGCGGGTGCCGCTGCGTAGGCGCTCGACGGCCACCACGCCGTTTTCGGCGCTCTCGACCTGGACGCCGGCCTGGGCGAGGATTTCCTCGGCCAGCTCCCGATTGACCGCGTGGTCTTCGACCAGGAGGACCCGCAGCCCGGCCAGGGCGAAGCGCGAGGCAATGGAGCGGGAACGCCCGGCCACCGGGGCTGGGCGGCCGGAAGCGCGGAGTGCGGCGGCGATGCCGTCGCACAGGGCCGATGCGGTCACCGGCTTGGGCAGTACGGCGCCGACGTCGAGTCCGCGTACCGCTTCCGTCAGTTCGTCGCGGTCGTAGGCGGTGGTCATCACGATGGCCGGCGTGGCGGCAGCCATCTCGGCGGCTCGCAGGCGGCGTACCGTTTCGACGCCGTCAAGTCCGGGCATCTGCCAGTCGGCCAGGAGCAGCCCATAGGGGTCGCCCGCCGCCGCCGCCCGCGAGAGCTCCGCCAGGGCCTCCTCGCCGGAGTTGCTGGCACGCGCCTTGATGCCCAGTCCGGCGAAGATGTGCAGGAAGACTTCCCGGGCGGCGGCGTTGTCGTCCACCACCAGGACCGACAGGCCGGGAACGATAGTCTCCGATCCCCGGGCGGGAATGGGCTCTGCGCTTTGCGGTAGGAAGAAGCGGGCGGTGAAATGGAAGCGGCTGCCCAGGCCTGGCGTGCTGTCGACACCGATGTCGCCGTCCATCAGTTCGATGATGCGCTTGCAGATCGAGAGTCCGAGACCGGTACCGCCGTAACGGCGGGTGGTCGAGCTGTCGGCCTGGGAAAAGGCGACGAAGAGTCGGTCGGCTTCCTCCGGGGCGATACCGACCCCGGTGTCGCGGACCGCGAAGGCGAGACGGAAGCCGTCTCCGTCGCCGCCGGCGAGGGCGACGGAAACCGTGATTTCGCCGCGCTCGGTGAATTTCAGGGCGTTGCCCACCAGATTGATCAGCACCTGCCCGAGGCGCAGGGAATCGCCCCTTAGCCGGCGGGGGACGTCGGGGGCGACGTCGAAGAGCAATTCGATGCCCTTGTCCCGGGCCTTGAGGACGGACAGGTCGGCCAGGCGACCGAAGACCTCTTCCAGGTCGAAATCGGCCTGTTCCAAACGCATCATCCCCGCCTCGATCTTGGAGAAGTCGAGGATGTCGTTGATGATTCCCAGGAGTCCCTTGGCGGCGGCGTCGATCTTGTCCAGGTAGTTGCGTTGGCGGGGATTGAGGTCGGTTTGCTGGGCCAGGTGGGTCATGCCGACGATGGCGTTCATCGGGGTGCGGATCTCGTGGCTCATATTGGCCAGGAAATCGGCCTTGGCCGCGGCGGCGGCCTCGGCTTCGGCCCGGGCGGCGCTGGCCGCCCTTTCGGCGTCCTTGAGGTCGGTGATGTCGACGATGAGGCCGATCAGACCGCCGGGGGTGCCATCCGGATTGCGGAAACCGGTCACCGAGTAGAGGGCGTCGTGGGGATGGCCGTCGGCCAGGACCATGGTCACTTCCCGGGAGACCCGGCCGCAATTCCGGATGACCGCTTCGTCTTCGGCCTGGTAGGCGACGCGGTCGGCTTCCGGGAGAAATTCCAGGTCGAGGACGCGGCGACCGATGAAGCTGTGGCGGTCGATGCCGAAAGCCGCCTCGTAGGCCGCATTGCAGCCCAGGAAGCGGGTATGGGCGCCCTTGTAGAAAATGGGATTGGGGATGGTGTCGAGGAGGGCCTGGAGCAAGGCGAACTGGCGGGCCAGTTCCTCCTCGACAATTCTGCGGTCGGTGACGTCGAGGACGGTGGCCAGCAGCGAGACCACGCGCGCGTCGCCATCGCGGATGGCGGTGAGCTGGACGTCCGCCCAAATCGGATGGCCATCCTTGTGCAGGAAGCGCGCCTCGGTGCGAAAGCGGGCGGTCTCGCCCCGGGCGAGCTCTTCGTAGGCACCGCGTATACGTTCGCGTTCGTCGGGCGCCAGGAGGTCCAGGGCGGTTCCGGCCAGGAGTTCGTCGGCACTATATCCGGTGAATTCGGCAAAGGCGCGGTTGACCCGCAGCCGGTGCAGATCGGGAGCCAGATTGGAGATGCCTATGGCGGCATTGTCGAAGATTGCCCGGAAGAAGGTTTCGCTTTCGAGGGCGGCCCGCCGGCTTTCCTCCAGCTCCCGGGTGCGCTCCTCGACCGTCGCTTCCAGAGCCGCGTTCGCTTCGTCGAGACGATGGGTCGCTTCCCGCAGGCGTTGGCGCATGGTTTCCTGAGCCCCGGCCAGTTGACGCACTTCGCGCCAGGGGGCGTCGGTGGTGACGGGAGTATCGAGCTCCATGCGCCCGATCCGTTTGGCTTCCCCGGCCAGCCGTTCGAGGGGGGCGCCAAATTGGCGACCGATGCGGATGGCGACGAAGACGCCGGCCAGGAGCGATAGGAGAGCGATGAAGGCGAGGACGCTCCGGTCGCGTGTGGTTCCGGGGACGAATTCGTCCTCCGGAGCAAAGACGCCCAGCCAGAATCGTTGATGACCCACCGAAACCGGCGTGAAAAGGCTGAACCAGTCCTGATTGGCAACCGAGTAACGCAAGACCTGGCCCGGGCGATCGGAT
>SSTA01000012.1 GCA_009469685.1 Azonexaceae bacterium
TCGTCATAGCGCAGGTCGGCGTTCGAATTGGCCTGGGTGGCCACCGTGTCGCCGCGTTGCAGGGCGGAGCCGGCGGCCAGCAACTCGGGCGCGCCGGTGGCCGGGGTGCGAATCACCGTGCCGCTGGCGGCGACCACGGTGCCGATGCCGGCGGCCGCCGCCGCGCCGGAGAGCAGCAGGGCGGCAACGGCAACCGCGGCCGCTGCCATGCCGGCGCGCGGGCGCGAACGAATGGCCCCGGGCCGCGTCGCCTTAGTTGCAGACTGGCAGGCCATCGGGCTTTTCCTCATCGTCCGTTGCGTCCGTGGCGGGCGCGAAAGTCAGGCCGGCGGGCAGTGGCGCGAGCTTGTCCAGCGCGTCGAACAGGCCGCTGGCGGCGACTTTCAGCACCAACGGGGTCGGCGCGGTCGCGGCCACCGCGGCCACGGGCTGCAGCAGCTGGTAAGTGGCGGCGCCGGCACTCGCCGTCATCGCCGCGTCGGGCAGCGTGAAGGTGGCGAAATCGCCGACCCGCGCCGCGTAGGTGATGATGTCATACACATCGCCAGCGCTGGCGACATAGGGCCCGACATAGGTGGCGTTGAGTGCGCCGTCCAGCGTTGCAGTGCCGCCGACCTGCAGCAGGTCGTAGTTGACGCCCTGCGTGGTGCCGCCGAGTTCGACATTGAGCGTGCCGGTCGCGGTCTGGACGTAATTGCCGGTGATCACCAGGGTGCCAGGCGAGGAGCCGGGCGAGAGCGCGGTGCCAACGGTCACGCTGCCGTTGAGGGTGCCCACACCGCTCAACAGGCCGGTGGTGAAGACGAAGCCGGCCGCCGGTGCATTGACCGTCGCGTCCAGCCGGA
The DNA here is from genome assembly GCA_009469685.1 of Azonexaceae bacterium. Next base: position 846 of record SSTA01000012.1, read on the forward strand.
TCTCCAGGTCACCACCGGCGTCGGTATAACCGCCGGAAAAGCCGAGCACGGCGCCTGCATCCTTCACCCTGACCACGCCGGAATTGCTGAACCCGCCGCTAAAGTCGCCGCTGCCGGTTCCCGTGCGGCGCACCGTGCCGGCGTTGGTCACCGCGCCGGCGCCGCCGAACGAGCCGCCATTGACGTTGACCGACGCGCTGGCGGCGATCTGCGTCGGGCTGTTGAGCGTCAGGCCGCCGCTGGTGGTGAAGTCCGCCGCGGCGGGAAAGATGATGTTTCCGCCGATGGTGAGCACCAGCGCGTCGTCAATGTTGGTAGTGCCGCCGAGCGACAGATCGTTCGCCGCGGTCGTGGTCAGGCCGATCGTGCCCGCACCCGCGCCGGTGGTCAGGCCGGTCAGCGTCAGCGGATTGCTGCCGGCGTGGAGGTAGAGATCATCGCGCGCATACAGCGTCTTGGTGCCGCTGCCGCGCAATCGCGCCGGGTTGGCAGCACTGCCGATCGAACCGCCGTTGGCATTCACCGTCAGCAGCCCGGTGGTGGCCATCATGTCGCCGCCGCCGGATGTGCCTTGGTTGACGCCGCCACCGGAGGTCATCGTGATGGTACTGGCGGTGAACGAATTATCGAAGTTGTCGAAGTGAATCGTGCCGGCCGCGTTGATGGTGTAGGCGTCGTTGGCGGTCACGCTGCTAGACCCGCCGCCCAGCACGCCGCCGTAGCCGGGTTGCGCCGTGGAAAACACCAGCCCCACGGCGGAATCGATGGTGATGTTCTGCGCCGAGCCCGCCGCGGTGCGCACTTCGCCGAAGCGCGGCGTTGCGCCGCCGTTGAACTTGATGCGTATGTCGCCCGCGGCTCCTGCGCCGGAGGTGGCCACGCTGCCGACCCAATCGGCCCGCCCTTCCACCGGATTGGTCGCGCCGATGCCGCCTCCGGCAATCAGCATCCAGTGCGGACCGCCAAATGCATTGGTCTGGATGAATCCGTCGGTGCCCGGCGCAAGATTGTCGATGTTGCCGGCCGCGCGGATTTCGACCCGCCCGCCATTTACCGTGCCGCCCTGGAAAATGATGTCCTTGCCGGCAGTGAGCGTCTGCAGCAGGGTTTCCTTGTTGTTGAGGCTCGCGTTGAATCCGGCGGTGCTATCGACGATCAGGTGCCCGTCCCCCGCCTTCAGCCGCATGTAATTGCCCGCGCCGCCACCGGTGAA
>SSTA01000110.1 GCA_009469685.1 Azonexaceae bacterium
GGCAACCAGTTGGTCTTCGTCGCCAGCGGCTGCATCAAGTCGAAGGAATCCGACTCCCTGCCCGAACGCATCAAAACCCTGTTTCTGGGCATCAGCGAAGTGGTGTGCACTTACTCCCCAAACCAGGCGGCGGTGGAGAAGGTGTTCGTCAACGTAAATCCCCAATCGACTCTGCTCCTCGGCCAGGCCCGTGGGGCCGCCCTTTCGGCCCTGGTCCATGCCGGCCTGCCGGTGGCGGAATATACGGCGCTTCAGGTCAAGCAGGCCGTCGTCGGCCAGGGCAAGGCGGCCAAGGAGCAGGTGCAGCACATGGTGGTCCGGCTCCTTTCCCTACCCGGGGCTCCGACGGCGGACGCCGCCGACGCCCTGGCCTGCGCCATCTGCCACGCCCACGGCGGGCAAGGGCTGGGAGGCCTCGCCACGGCGGGTTATCGCGTGCGCGGCGGCCGCCTGATAGGATAACGGAATGATCGGACGCCTCACCGGCCTGCTGGCCGAAAAGAACCCGCCCCAGATCGTGCTCGACGTCCACGGCGTCGGCTACGAACTGGACGTGCCCATGAGCACCTTCTACAACCTCCCCGGTACCGGAGAAAAGCTCACGCTGCTCACCCACTTTGCGGTGCGGGAGGACGGCCATTTCCTCTATGGCTTCCTGAGCGAATCGGAGCGCTACGCTTTCCGCCAACTGCTCAAGATTTCCGGCATCGGAGCCCGCACGGCGCTTTCGGTCCTGTCCGGCCTCTCGGTGGCCGATCTGGCGGCGGCGGTCGCCCGCCAGGAAGTGGGAAGGCTGACCAAAATCCCCGGCATCGGCAAGAAGACCGCCGAGCGTCTGCTGCTGGAGCTCAAGGGCAAGCTTGCCGACGCCACCGCTTCTTCTGCGCCGCCGATCGCCGGCGACAGCGCCCAGGACATTCTCAACGCCCTCATTGCCCTGGGCTACAACGAGCGCGAGGCGTCCGGAGCGATGAAGCAACTGCCGGCGGGCATCGGCACCGCCGACGGCATCCGCCAGGCGCTCAAGCTCCTCTCCAAGGTTTGACATGGCGCTGGACACCACCCCGACCTACCTCGCCCGCATCGCCCTGATCGGCTTTCTCATCGCCGGTTGTTTTGCCGTCCTCTGGCCGTTCATCGGTGCGGTGCTGTTCGCCTTCGTCCTCTGGGTGTGCACCTGGTCGTTCTACGCCGGCAGGATTCTGCCGCTCGCCCAAGGCCGGAGCGGCCGCGCCGCGACCTTGATGACCCTCCTTCTGATCCTGGTCATGCTCCTGCCCATGATCTTCCTCTCCGGGGGACTCATCGATGGGGTCGAGGGACTGGTCACCAAGAGCAAGCCCTATTTCGAGCAGGGGCTACCGGCCGAGCCGCCGGCCATCCTCGCCAAGATTCCGCTCTTCGGAGGCGACCTGGACGAAGCCTGGCGGCGCGCCGCCGGGAGCCGCGAAGAACTCAACCGGCTCCTCAAACCGCTCGTCGAACCGACCCGAAAACTTGCGCTTTCCCTCGGCGGGCTCGTCGCCAACGGGCTCCTGCAACTGATTCTGGTCCTGTTCATCCTGTTCTTTCTCTACCGTGACGGCGATGCGGTGGGCCGTGCCCTGATCGTTTCCGCCCGCAAGCTGGGCGGAGAGCTGGGCGAGAAGATGCTGGATCTCGCCCGCGGCACGGTGATCGGCGTCATGCTCGGCCTCGTGGGCACGGCGGCTGCGCAAGGCGCCGTGGCCCTGATCGGCTTTCTCATCGCGGGCGTGCCTGCCGCGCTACTCCTGGGTTTCGCCACCTTCTTCCTCTCCCTGGTCCCGGCCGGTCCGGTACTCCTGTGGGGAGGGGCCGCCTGGTGGCTCTACGATTCCGGCCAGACCGGCTGGGCCATCTTCATGGTGGCCTGGGGCGTGTTGGTCATCAGCAGCATCGACAATTTCGTCAAACCCATCCTTATTTCCCGGGGTGCGGGGATTTCCATCGCCCTGATCGCCCTCGGCGTCCTGGGTGGGGTGATGGTCTTCGGCTTCATCGGCATTTTCCTCGGACCCGTACTGCTCGCCCTCGGTCATGCGATGATCGTCGCCTGGACCCGGGAAGAAGCAAGACCATGATCGAAACCGACAAGTTCGCCGGCGACCGCCTCATTGCCCCGCAGGCGAAATCGGCCCAGGAAGAGGCCCTGGAACGGGCGCTTCGGCCCAAGCGTCTCGCCGACTACACCGGCCAGACGAAAATCCGCGAACAACTGGAGATCTTCATCCAGGCAGCGAGGAAGCGGGGCGATTCGCTGGATCACGTCCTGCTCTTCGGTCCCCCGGGGCTAGGCAAGACCACCCTCGCCCACATCGTCGCCCACGAAATGGGGGTCAATCTGCGCCAGACGTCCGGGCCGGTTCTGGAACGGGCCGGCGATCTCGCCGCCATCCTCACCAATCTGGAACCCCACGACGTCCTTTTCATCGACGAAATCCACCGCCTGAGTCCGGTCGTCGAGGAAATCCTCTACCCGGCCCTGGAGGATTTCCAGATCGACATCATGATCGGCGAAGGGCCGGCCGCCCGCTCGGTGAAGCTCGACCTGCCCCCTTTCACCCTGGTCGGCGCCACCACTCGGGCCGGCATGCTGACCAACCCCCTGCGGGACCGCTTCGGTATCGTCGCCCGCCTGGAGTTCTATTCCCCGGCCGAACTGCAGAGCATCGTCACCCGTTCGGCGACGCTGCTCAACGCCCCTCTCGACGCCGAAGGCGCCCTCGAAATCGCCCGCCGCTCGCGCGGCACGCCGCGCATCGCC
>SSTA01000111.1 GCA_009469685.1 Azonexaceae bacterium
GCGAGGATCACCGCCGCCTTGCCCTGGTAGCTGGCCAGGCTACCGGCCTTGGCCCGCGCCCGCGACACGTCGGCCACGCTGGAAAGCGGCGTCGGCTCGCGCCGCGTGGCGCTGGACACCGGAATCCGCGCGATCTCCTCGGGGTCGGCGCTCTGCCCGACCACGCGCACCAACCACGCCGCGCGCTCTTCGTTGCCGGCGGTTTCCACCTTGCCGGCAAAGGTGTCGCGGAACCAGGCCATCACGTTGTCGGCCACGTCGTTGGCGGTCAGGCCGCGATTGGCCAGCGCCACCGGGTCGAACTCGACTTGCAGTTCCGGATCGCGCAGGCCGGTGGCGAACACCTGGTCGACGCCGGCCATGCGCTCGATGTCGTCCTTGGCCTGGCGGGCCCGGTTGCGCAGCATTTCGTCCGCCGCCTGGCCGGTGACCAGCACCATCGCCGTGGGGAAACCGTTCGAAGTGGTGATCTCCAGCACGCGCGGGTCCTTGGCCTCCGGCGGCAGCTCGCTCTTGGCCTTGTTCTGGATGTCGCGGCGCAGGTCGTTAACCCGCTTGTCGAAGGTGCGTTCGTCGATTTCGCGGAAGCGGACCAGGATCGAGGCCACGTTCTCGCGCGAGGACGACATCACGAAGCGCACGTCGGAAATGCCCTTGATCGCATCCTCCAGCGGCTTGGTCACGCGCTTCTCGACATCCTCGGCCGACGCGCCGGGGAGGACTGTGGTGACCATCACCCAGTTGAAGTTGATCTCCGGGTCCTGCTCGCGCGGCATGGTCAGGTAGGCCAGCGCGCCGAGCACCAGCACCACCGCGAAGGCGATGTTGGCGAGCGGGTGGTTGCGGATCAGGCGCGAATAGAAGTCCATGCCAGGGAAATGCGTGCGTTCGGGTTCAGCGCGCCGGGCGCGGATTGAGCACGGCGCCATCCTGCAGCGCGTGCCGGCCCTGGGTCACCACCTGGGCGTCGTCGGCCAGGTCGACCGCCGCCGGGCGGCCCTCCTGCGCGCCCGGGACGAGGTGGAAGCGCGCCTTGCCCGATTCGGCGACGAACACGCCGTATTTGCCGTTGCGGCGGAGCAGAAACTCCGGCGCCAGGTGCGCGCGTGCCTCGCGCCAGGCCAGCCGGCCCTCGCTGCCCGGTGCCGGCGCCGGGCCGGCGAAGGCGAAGCGGGCCTCCACCGTGCGGCTCTCGCGGCTGATCGCCGGCGAGACGCGCAGCGGCTTCAGCGCGTGGCGGGCGTCCGGCGTGACGAATTCGAAGGCCGCAGCCGCCGCCATGCCCTCGGCATCGCGCGCCTGCACCTGCGCCACCAGTTGCACTTCACGCGTGTCGGCCAGGGTCAGCAGCGGATTGCCCGGCACCGCGAGCTCGCCGACCTGGCCGGCCCGGGCACGCACGATGCCCGGGAAGGGCGCGCGCAGGGTGCATTTCTCCAGCGCGTGGGCCGCCGTGTCGCGCGCCGCGCGGGCGGCCTTTTCGTCGGCGCTGGCGGCGGCGAAATCGGTCTCGCGCAGGGTCAGCGCCTCGGCCGAATAGAAGCCCTTTTCGCGCAGCGCCCGCGCGCGGCGCAGTTGCGCCTCGGCCTGCGCCAGCCGCGCCCGCGACTGGCCGAGCGCCGCCTCCGCGCGCGCCACGGCCAGTTCCGCGTCGCGCGGGTCCAGCCGCGCCAGCACCTGCCCGGCGGCGACGCGGTCGCCCGCGTCAACGTGGATCGCGATCACCCGCGCCGAAACCTCGGGCGCCAGCCGCGCCTCGTTCTTGCCCAGAGCGGTGGCCGGCGCCGTGCGCTCGGGGAAGAAACGCAGCGCGTCGAAGCGCGCGAGCGCCACGTCCGGCGCCGCGGGCGGCACCTCGGCGGGCTTTGCCGCCTCGTCGCCGCAGGCCGCCAGCACGGCCACCGACAGGAAGGCCAGGAACAGGCTCCGGCCGGGGAAGAATGGTCGCGTCATCGCGGGCTCCGTGCCTTGGCCACCGGCGCGTTGCCGGGCGTCAGGCCGTTGAGGCAGATATCGAGGTGGGTTTGCATGAAGGATTCCGGGTCGTGCTGCACGCAGCCGCAGGGGCCCAGCGAATAGCGCCAGATGACCATCATCAACAGCGGCGCGAAGATCACGTCGATCGACGTTTCCACGTCGACCTTGCGGAACTCGCCCTTGCGGATGCCGCGCTCCAGCACGCGGCGCATCAGGTCGCGGCCGCGCACGATCACCGCCTCGTTGTAGTAGGCGGCGATCTCGGGGAAGTTCAGCGCCTCGCTGATCATCAGCTTGGGCACCCCGCCCAGCGGCGTGTTGCCGATCAGCTCCCACCAGGCGTGCATCAGCTTGCGGATCAGCTCGGCGCTGTTGCCGGAAAACTTCTCGATCAGGTCCGCGCCGTGCTCCAGCACCGGCACGATGCCTTCCTCGATCACCGCCTTGAACAAGGCTTCCTTGCTGTCGAAATAGAGGTAGAGCGTGCCCTTCGACACCCCCGCGCGCGCCGCCACATCGTCCAGCCGCGTGCCGGCGAAGCCCTTCTCGACGAACAGTTCCAGCGCGGCCGCGGTCA
>SSTA01000112.1 GCA_009469685.1 Azonexaceae bacterium
AAGACCCCGCTGCGGCGGGGTTTTTTATTTGACTCCGGGGGGTTGAAGCAGGGCGCCCTTTCCCGCCTGGGGCCGATCCGGTTACGATGCTTCTCCCTCGCTCCCACCTTCGATCCCCATGCAGATTCACGCCGCCATTGCCGACCTGCGCGCCGCCCTCAGCGCCCGCGGCCCCGTCGTCTTCGTTCCCACCATGGGCAACCTCCATGAAGGCCACATCAGCCTCATGGAACAGGCCCGCGCTTACGGCCGCACGGTGGTCGCCAGCATTTTCGTCAATCGCCTGCAGTTCGGCGCCGGCGAGGATTTCGACAAATACCCGCGGACCTTCCAGGCCGATTGCGACAAGCTCGCCGCTGCCGGAGTGGACGTTCTCTTCGCTCCCACCGAGGCCGACCTCTATCCCGAGCCCCAGCAATATCTGGTGGACCCGCCGGATATCCAGCACCTCCTCGAAGGCGAATTCCGCCCCGGCCATTTCCGCGGCGTCGCCACCGTAGTCCTGAAACTGTTCAACTGCGTCCAGCCCCAGGCGGCCGTTTTTGGCAAGAAGGACTATCAGCAGCTCATGGTCCTGCGCAACATGACCCGCCAACTGGCGCTCCCCATCGCCATCGTCGGCGGCGAAACGGTCCGGGCAGCCGACGGGCTCGCGCTCTCCTCCCGCAACGGTTACCTGTCACCGGCGGAGCGGGCCGAGGCGCCGCGGTTGTACGCCGAACTGAACCGCATCCGCGACGCGATCATCGGTGGCAGGCAAGACCATAGCGCCCTCGAATCCGCCGCCGGAAAAGCCCTGGACGATCATGGGTGGAAAACCGACTACGTCGCCATCCGGCGCCAGGCAGACCTCCTGCCGCCCGATTCCGACGCCTCGCCCCTCGTCGTCCTTGCGGCTTCCCGTCTAGGCAGCACGCGCTTGATCGACAACCTGGAAATCTGAAGCAATGCCACTCCCGGACTGAAGGACCAGATGCATCGGCGCGCTGGCACGCACGTCGATCAGGACTGCTTCCGTGCGTGCCAGCGATTTTCATCAAGCAGATTGTCATGTAAAGTCGCCTGGATAATCAGCAGACCGGCCCCTCGCTCGGGCTCGCATCAAATTCGGGAATGATGGCAGAAACTGCAACAAGACTTGGCCGGTACGAGATTCGGGGGGAACTCGGTCGCGGTGCCATGGGGAACGTCTTCGACGCCTGGGATCCAGTGATCGAGCGCCGGGTCGCCTTGAAGACCATACGCCCCGACCAGCTGGAAGGCCAAGAGGTCGAGGACCTGAAGAGCCGCTTCCTGCAAGAAGCCAAGGCTGCCGGACGCATCAACCACCCCAATGTGGTCTCCATCTACGAATACGGCGATGACCAGGGTACGGCCTATATCGCCATGGAGTTCGTTGAAGGCCGCGACTTGAAGAGCCTGCTCGATTCCGGCGACACACCACCCCTGAACGATTCCGTACGCATCGTGATCGACGTCCTTGCCGCCCTTGGGGCCGCCCATGAAAAAGGCATCGTGCACCGGGACGTCAAGCCTGGCAACGTCTTCGTTCAGCCCAATGGCCGGGCCAAGGTGACGGATTTCGGAATCGCGCGGCTTGAGTCCTCCAATCTGACCATGGTTGGCTGCGTGATCGGTACCCCGGCCTTCATGTCCCCGGAGCAAGCAGGCGGACAGCGGGTCGACCATCGGTCCGACCTGTTTTCCGCCGGAGTCATCCTGTATCAGCTCATCACGGGCAGGAAGCCCTTCTCCGGGTCCTCTCTCACCGTGATGCATAAGATTCTGACCGAGGAACCGCCTCCGCCGTCCAGCATCGCGACGGGGCTTCCCGAAGCCTACGACCGCATTCTAAGAACCGCTCTGGCCAAGTCACCCGATCAGCGCTTTGCCGACGCGCGCCAGTTCATCGCTGCGCTGGAAGCAGCCCTGCGTTCGGCGCCAACGGACACAGACGCCACCTTCATCCCGGCTGCACCCCCACCCGCTCCGGGTCCTCAACAAGGATCGCGTCCCGAATCGCCCCTGCCGGCAGCCCTACGCCCCGGACCCACCCCGAATGCGAATCGCAATCGAGCTGTCGGACTTGCCCTGGTCGCCCTTGCCACCCTGGGGATCGCGCTGGGCGCGTACCGGATGTCTGCCTCTCCCCCTACGGCAGCGAATCCCGCGCCTCATGAATTGCCCGCCGGAAGTCTGGCTGCCCCTGGTCCGAAAAGCCCACAGCCGGCGTCGCCCACCTCCGCCCCCGAGGACAAAACGGCAGTCCCTCCCCAGCCTGAGCCGCAGGCCTCCCAATCTCCCGCCCCCGTATCCATGGGCGAATCGCCAAAGGCAGATGGACAGGCCAAGATCCCAGCCCAGCCGACCAAGACCACCGCAAAGCCAAGACGCCCGGATTCCGCCGAACCCTCGACAAGCGTCCTTCCCCAACCCGCGCACAATTCCGCTAAGAGCACGGCCGCAATGGCACGCGAGCGCAGTGCTGTGTCTTCCGCAGCGGAGGCCAGCTGTCCAGGATGCAATTGCGCCGATCTGATGACCAGGCTCTCCATAGGCATCGAGCCTCTCACTCCTCCACAACGCGATTTTTACCGTCAATATTGCCGTTGATGCCCTGCCCTCTCCGTCAATCCCCGCCATAGGAATCCGCCATGAGCACCTCCCGGGTCGTCCTCTTTCTGCTCGCCACACTCCTCGCCGCCGGTTGCGTAAGCAATCCTCCCGCTCCGGTCGCCAAGGTTCCGATGGAATTCGAGCCGGCGATCAAGAAACTTGCCGACAACCTGTTCGCTCAGATCAAGGCTGGACGGGGACTGCTCGCCGGCAAAACAGTGTTCGTCATCGATCCCTTCATCGATGCCAACACGGCGGAGGTCAATGAGATGAGCCAGCAGATCGAGCAAATCATGGTGCGCGAACTGCGATCCGCCTTTCCGGAATTTCGTGTCGAGGCGATGACACCCCAGACGTTGGCGACCGCCACCCACGTCATCAATGGCAGCACTCGCGTCGACCGCAGCACGCCGGAGCGCTTCTACCGCGTTTCCTCATCGGTCGTCGACGCGAAGACCGGGGTGGTCGCCGCCAATGCCGAAGTCTGGGTACTGAATCAGCAATTGAAGCATGCTCCTGTATCGTCCTATCGGGACAGCCCGATGTACCTCAAGGACAAACGCGTCGAAGGCTACATCGCCACCACGCTGACCCCGGCGGGCGAGTTGGCCGACCGGGAGTATTTCGATTCCTTGCCTACCGCCGCTCTGCTGGCAGAAGCCGATAAGGCCTTCGAGGAAAGTGATTACAAGCGCGCCCTGGCCATCTATCAGCTTGCCGAGAGCCGTCAAGACGGCAAGATCATGAAGACCTATTCCGCCCTCTACCAGTGCCACCGAAAGCTCGGACGCGCCGCGGAGGCGGAGGAGGCCTTCATCCGCCTAGTCGATCTCGGCCTGGCGAATATGAACATCAGCACGCGCTTCCTATTCTCGGTCAATTCGACCGAATTCATCGCCGACAACGACCTCCGCTCCCAGTACGCGCTCTGGCTCAAGCACATTGCCAAGCGCACGGCCGCCGCCGGCGTCTGCCTGCAGATCCTGGGGCACAGCAGCCGAAGCGGCACCGAGAAATACAACGAAAATCTGTCCCTGCAGCGCGCCCAGTCCGTCCAGAAAATCGTGCAAAAAGATTTTGTCGGCGCGGGCCAGAAGACGAAAGCGATCGGACGGGGGTACCGCGACAATATCATCGGCTCGGGTTCGGACGACACCCAGGACGCCATCGATCGCCGCGTGGAATTTCGTGTCACCGACTGCAGTCGACTCCAGGTTGAATCGCGATGAGCCGATTCCAGGGCAAAAGTACGAAGGCATAGCCAGCACGGCCTTCTCCCCGCCCTGCCTAGAAATCGGGCAACGGGTCTGCAAGCCCCGGAGATAAAGGCTTACATGGCGATTGACTTCATAATTGCACTCGCTACAATGCGCTTCCCCAACCCCAAACCTTGGATCGTCAAGCCATGCAGAGAACGATGCTGAAGTCCAAGCTTCACCGGGTCACGACGACCCACGCCGAACTGCATTACGAGGGTTCCTGCGCCATCGACGAAGATTTGCTGGACGCGGCGAATATCCGCGAGTACGAGCAGATCGACATCTGGAACGTCAATAACGGCGAACGCTTCACCACCTACGCCATCCGCGCCGAGCGGGGGTCGGGCATCATTTCGGTCAACGGTTCCGCCGCCCGCAAGGCCGCTCCCGGCGACATCCTCATCATCGCCACCTTCGCCGTCTATAACGAGATCGAACTGGGCAAATACGCGCCGGAGCTGATCTACGTCGACGGCAACAACCGCATCGCCCGCCGCGGCAACAAGATCCCCGCCCAGGCTGTGGCCTGAAGCCTCCCCGGTACCGCGAACAACCCGCCGCCAGGCGGGTTTTCTTTTGCGCGTCAGGAAGACAGGATGGCCAGGTCCAGGAGTTCGGCCACGCCGCCCACTCGCCGCGCGAAGCGGATCTCCTTCGTCCCGGAATAGCCTTGCTGGCGAGCGAGTTCCAGAGTGTCTTGCGTCGTCAGACCGCGGGTGCTCTCGGCCTTGTTCTGCTTTTCCAGTTTGGCGGCTAGATTCACGGCGTCGCCGATGACCGTGTATTCGAGGCGACGCCCTTCGCCGATGATGCCGAAGACCACTTCACCCGCAGCAAGTCCTGCCCCCACTTCCGGCGACGCCCCACCGACTGCGCCCCGCCGCTGCCGCCACTCGGCTGCCGCGGCCATGATGGCATCCACGGCCCGGAGCGCATTGGCGGCATACTCGGGATCGGGCGCCACGGCCCCGAAACTGGCCAGGATGCCGTCGCCCATGAACTTGTCGATGCTGCCCCCGTGGGCTTTGACCAGGGGAACCATGAGACCCTGGTATTCGCCCAGCAGGGCGATGAGTTGGCTGGGAGAGAGCACTGCGGCAGCCTTGGTGAATCCTCGCAGGTCGAGGAAGAGGATCGCCGCCTGGCGCAATTCCCCCTGCCCCGCCATGACCTCGTCTTCGGATTCGGTAATGCGCCGGGCGACCCCATCGTCGAAGAAGAGCGAGAGATCGGCCGTCGCCTGGCGCCCCGACACTGCCTGTCCGAGGAGACGACGCGCCCGCGCCAAAGCCATGGCCAGGAGCGCCGTCAGCAGGACGATGGCGAGAATCTTGCCCAGTTCGCTGCCCAGATGGACCTGGGTGGTGCGCAGGGAAGTGACGTAGTCCCAGGTCAGAGGATTGCTCGGCGCGGCGTAGAGAGCGTAGGCCAGGAGCGCCGCCCATCCCAATGCGGCAGTGGCCCCGGACAACACCACCCAGAGCGGCTCGAAGCGCAGGGCACGCATGCCGATGAGCATGAAGACGTAGGCGAATTCAGTGCTCTTCAACGAAAACTGCGGGGGCTGCTCGTACTGGACGTGGTACGCCCAGAGGACGAAGAGCAGGACCGCCATTTCCGCGACCACGGAGAAGGCCAGCCAAGCGCGCCGGAGTTGCCCGGTCACGGCGAAGTAGAAGCGCAGCAGGGCGAGTTCGCCAAACAGGACCAGCCCCAGCGGGACCGCCTGGACCGGCGCGTCGGGCGAAAAGTCCGGCGGCGTCGCCGCGTAAAGGGCGGCAAAAACGCAGACCATCACCAGTTGGACCGCCGTCACGATGCCTTCGGAGCGCAGTTGTTCGCGTTCCAGTTCCCGCGCGACCCGCCCGGGCAAAGCCGTGGCGGCAGGCTGCCCGGCGGGCAGTCCCAGGCTCTCCCGGGCACGAATCAGCCAGTTCATCCTTCTTCCTTGGTCCAGGCGCGTCCGCCGGCGATCCTGTCGCAGGTGCCCGCGGGCAGCATGAGCCATTCGCCGTCGTCGGCATCTCCACCCGCCTGTCCGGCACAAGCATGGAGAGCCGTCCCGCAGTCGTTGCGGCCGGCTCGCACCACGCCATAGCAGCGTTCGCGGTCCATGACGAAGGTCTTAGTGGATCCGGCCAGCCAGTGGCTGTAGTGCTGGAAAGCCAGCAGGGCTACGCCGACTGCCCCGCCAAGGACAAGGCCGTTGGCAATGCGTCTGGACATGGGGTTTCCTCCAGGTAGTCGTAAAGCACCCGCCCATAGGGCAGGGTGAGGTCGGCGACGAAGTGGGTGCCGCCGATCACCCGCCGCACCGGCAGATCGGCCACGGGCGCATTGACGTGGGGGATGAGGTGGAGCCGCGCCGGACTGTGCCAGCCGCCCTTGATGTGGATGTCGGCGAGGTTGTAGGCCACCAGTTGGGCGATGGCCAGGCTGCCGTCCACGTCGGGAATCAGCTTGAGATTGACCTGGGTCTTCGAAAGCTTCTTGCGCAGGGGCTCGGCGTCGCAGGTGGCGCCGCTGTGGTCGTGGCCGCCGTTGCCGCACACCAGGTTCTCGTGCTTGTAGGCCATGCTCGCCAGGGCCACCGGCTGGCCGGCGTACTCCAGACGGCCGGCCAGGGTGTCGCGATTGACCTTGAGGGAAACGTCGGCCAGCTTCTTGGGGAAGCCCCAGATCTCCCGGCCGCCGGAAATGGGCGGTTCGCAGTCGAGGTACATCTGGGCGGTGAAATTGACCGCCTCGCCCCGATAGGTGCAGGGGATCACGATGCCGGTCTCGGTGTAGTCGCCGAAGCCGGTGGAATCGGGCATGCGGATGAATTCGTAGAGCACGGTGTTGCTGCCGTCCGGTTCCAGGGGCTCGGGAACCGCCGC
>SSTA01000113.1 GCA_009469685.1 Azonexaceae bacterium
TGCCTGGCGGCGCGTGGGCTTGGCGCTCGATCGGGTCGGGTTCACGGTCGAGGATCGCGATCGCGCCAAAGGTCTCTATTTCGTCCGCTATGTCGATCCCAACCTCGATTCCAAGAAGGAAGACAAGGGCTGGCTGGCCAAACTCACGTTCTGGAAGGGAAGCGACGCGGATATCGACAGCAAGGTGCGCTACCGCATCTTCGTGCGGGACAATGGAGCTTCCAGCAACGTGCAGGTCTTGTCCAGCGAAGGGGGAGCCGACCGCTCCGAGACGGCTCGCAAGATACTCTCGCTGCTTTACGATCAGCTTCAATAGTGAGCAGATTGCCGCAGAATCTTGCGGCGATCGCGTTCCGCGGCTGCGGACTGGGTAAGCGGGAAGGCTGAGGCGCGGTGTTGACGGACCCCGATTGGGGGCGAAAAAAAAGCGGGGTGGCAACCCCGCTTTTTTTGTGTGCTGAACCGATTACTTCTTGGCTTCGGCGGGAGCAGCCGGAGCGGCTTCGGCAGGCTTGGCGGCTTCGGCAGGAGCGGCAGCCGGAGCAGCGGCGGGAGCAGCGGCTTCAGCAGGCTTGGCGGCTTCGGCAGGAGCGGCGGCCGGAGCAGCAGCAGCGGGAGCCGGCGCGGGAGCGGGAGCAGCGGCGGGCTCTTGCTTCTTACCGCAGGCGGTGAGCGTCAGAGCAACCAGGGCAGCGAGCAGGACGGACTTGATCATTGGAAGTTCCCTTATGAGTGAATAACGAACAGCGTAGCCAAAAATTTTGGTGACTGAACGGCCAGTCAGGGCGCCATTATAGCAAGAAACCGGCGCGAAACCCTGAAATTGGTGCACTGCGAAATGGTGTTGTTGTATCGCTACAAACCGGGCGTCGTCGGGCTGACCGGACTGCCGCCTTCAGCCCAGATTTCCTCGAAACGCTTGCAATAGGGCAAGATCTCGGCGACTTCTGCGGTCAGGAGCTTGGCGCGGGGATGATCGCGGTCAAAGCGAATGAGCCCGTGACGGCGATCGACAAGAACCATGGCATCCCGCAACGAAGCGAGGGATTCGGCCGCAAGATGGACTTCCAAGGCATGCTGATAAGTCGTCAGCAGGCTCATGAGACGGGCATGGTGGAGTCGCAACGGCTCGGCATCCTGGACGGCGATACGCACGCAGAGACGGTTGCGAGCCGTGAGCAGCCGCTGCAGGCCGTCGATCCGGGTCGGCGCGTCGATTTGCAGGTTGACCAGGTCCGGATCCCAGATCAGGATTTCCTCGTTGGCGAGGGCCAGCAGGCGGTCGAGGCCAATGCGGTAGTCGGTCCAGGTGGTGAGAAGTTCCCGTGCCATGGCGTTCAGTTTAGCCGATTGCTAAAATTCGCGCTTTTTTGGAGCACCCATGCCGATCGCGGCCATCGAATCCCTCGACCATGAAGCCCGCGGCATCGCGCGTCGGGAGGGCAAGACGATATTCGTCGATGGCGCGTTGCCCGGAGAGACGGTCGAGTACGCCAGTTTCCGCCGCAAGCCCAACTACGAATTGGCCCACCTGCTGCGGGTGGTGCGCGCCTCTCCGGTCAGGGTCGAGGCGCGCTGCCCGCATTATGGCGTCTGTGGCGGCTGCGCGATGCAGCATCTCGATGCCGCCGCGCAGGTGGCCGTCAAACAACGGGTTCTTGAGGACAATCTGTGGCATATCGGGCGCGTCCGACCCGAGCAGATGCTGCCGCCCATCCAGGGAGAACCCTGGGGCTACCGCCGGCGGGCGCGGCTCGCCGTACGCAAAGTGCCCAAGAAAGGCGGCGTGCTGGTCGGATTCCACGAACGCAGAAGCAGCTACATCGCCGATATGCGTTCCTGCGAAATCCTTCCGCCCGCCGTTTCGGAATTGCTCCTGCCGCTCCGCGAGCTGATCGCCGGGCTGTCCATTTGCGAAAGACTGCCCCAGATCGAAGTGGCCATGGGCGATTCCTGCATTGCGTTGGTATTGCGCATCCTCGAACCACTCAACGCGACGGACGAAAACCTGCTGCGGGAATTTGCCGATCGCCACGGCGTCGTCCTCTATTTGCAACCCAAGGGGCCTGACACCGCAGTGCGCTTCCATCCGCTGCCCGGACCGCGGCTTTCCTACACCCTGCCGGAATTCGGCCTTGAACTGGAATTCCGGCCCACCGAGTTCACCCAGGTCAACCACGCCATCAATCGCGTCCTGGTGCGCCGTGCGATGCGGCTTCTTGACCCGCGGCCAGGGGAGCGCATCGCCGATTTGTTCTGCGGGCTCGGCAATTTCACACTGCCTATTGCAAGCCTGGGGGCCAGCGTCGTCGGTATCGAAGGAAGCCCTGCCCTGGTTGCTCGCGGCAAGGAAAGCGCGGTCGCCAACGGCCTTGGCGCAAGAGTCGAATTCGGCGTGGCGAATCTGTTCGAGTGCACCGAGGAATCCCTCGCCGCCCTCGGGCTCTTCGACAAGATGCTGATCGATCCGCCCCGCGAGGGGGCAGTGGAGGTGATCAAGGCCCTTGGCGAAACCGCGCCGCGCCGTATCGTCTATGTGTCGTGCAATCCGGCGACGCTGGCGCGGGATGCGGCCATCTTGGTCAGCGTCAAGGGTTACCGGTTTCGTGCGGCCGGCGCGGTCAATATGTTCCCCCACACGGCCCACGTCGAATCCATCGCCCTCTTCGAGCGAGAGTGACCGCAAAAAAGGCGGCCGCAGCCGCCTTTTCGGGCAGGAGTGGGAATCAGTCCCGTTCGCCCGCCAGGGCCATCAGCAGGTTGAGCAGGCTGACGAAGATGTTGTAGATGTCCAGATAGACGGCCAAGGTTGCGCTGATGTAGTTGGTTTCGCCGCCCCGCACGATGCGATTGATATCGTAGAGGACGTAGGCGGAGAAAATGCCCACCGCCGCCACCGAGATGGCGAGATGCAAGGCCGGCAACTGGAGCCAGATATTGGCGACCCCGGCCAGCAACACCAGGATCACGCCGGCAAAGAGGAAATTGCCCATCCCGCTGAAGTCCCGCTTGCTGACCGCGGCAACCGAGGACAGGGCCACGAACAAAGCCCCGGTGCCACCTGCCGCCATCGCGATGAGCGAGCCGCCGTTGGAAAATCCCAGGGCAACCTGCAGGATGCGGGAGAGCATGAGGCCCATGAAGAA
>SSTA01000431.1 GCA_009469685.1 Azonexaceae bacterium
ACCGTCATCGACCGCCTCGACCGGCTGGCCGACGGCCGCGTCCTGGTCCTCGACTACAAGACCGGCAAGAACCTGGATGCCCGCAACTGGAGCGCCGCCCGCCTCAGCGAACCGCAATTGCCCTTCTACGCCGCCATCGCCGCACCGCTCACCGGGGGTGCGGACGTTGCGGGCGCCGCCTTCGCCCGGGTCCGCAGCGACGTTCCAGGCTTCGTCGGCGTCGCGGCGGAAGAGGCCCTGCTGCCGGGAGTCGCGGGTCTCGACAATCCCCGCCGCAAGCTCTTTCCCGCCGACGCCTTCCCCGACTGGCCGGCGGTCCTCGCCCACTGGGACGCGGCGCTGCGCGCCATCGCCGCCGAAATCGGCGCCGGCGAGGCGGCGGTTCGCGTCGCCGACGCCAAGGCCCTGGAACGCTGCGACGTCCTGCCGCTGCTTCGCCTGGCGGAGTGGGCCGCAGCCTTCCCCGACCCTCTGCTGCCGGACACCCTTGCGCCATGACCCGTACCCTGTACCTGACCGTCCTCGCCCTCACTGCGCTGACTCCGGTCGCTCCGGCCCGGGCCGAGTTGCCGGCGGAGTTGCGCGTCTATGACGACGGCCTCGACGAACCCGGCGAATTCGGCTTCGAAATCCACGCCAATCGCACCCTGAGCCGCCGCCGGCACGGGGAGTCCGGGCACGAACTTTCCGCTACCCGGGGCCTGCGCCTGACGCCGGAAATCTCCTACGGCATCAGTCCGACCACCGAAGTCAGCATTCTCTTCCCCACCCTGGTCGATGGCCGCGGTGTGCGCTATCTGGGCGGCCAGCAGTTGCAGCTCAAGTGGCTGCCCCTCCAGGCCCCCGCCGAGGGCGGCTGGTTCGCGGGAGTCAATTTCGAACTGGTCACCGCGACGCGGCACTTCGACGCCATCCGCAACAGCGTCGAAATCCGCCCCATCGTCGGTTACCGGGATCGGGAGTGGGCGGTCATCGCCAATCTGCTGACCAGCTACGGCCTCACCCGCGGCAACCGGGGAGGCGGCTTCGATCTGAGTCCGGCCTTCAAGGTTTCCCGCGCTGTCGGCGATGGCGTCCACGCGGGAGTCGAGCTTTACACCGAACTCGGCAAGCTTGCCGATCCGGCACCGCGCCGGGAGCAGGCCCACACCGCCTATCTGACGGTGGACGTCGACCGGGCCGGCTGGAAACTCAATTTCGGCGTCGGCCGCGGTCTGACCGGCGCAGCGGACCCCTGGGTCCTCAAGGCCATCGTCGAGTTTCCCGTCGATGACTGATCCCCGCCTTGCCGAAGATGCCGCCGCCCGGCTCCGTGCCCTGGAGCCCACGTCCTTCGTGGTCGAGGCGCCGGCCGGGGCGGGCAAGACCGAACTGCTCGCGCAGCGGACCCTGCGGCTACTGGCCCTGGCCGATCATCCCGAGGAGGTGGTGGCCCTGACCTTCACCAACAAGGCGGCCACCGAGATGCGCGACCGCATCCTGGGCAGCTTGGAAATGGCCGCCAACGGCAAACGTCCGGGGGACGAAGTCCCCCATCGCCAGTTGACCTACGATCTCGGCCGGGCCGTGATTGCCCGGGACCGGGAGCGCGGCTGGCAGCTCCTGGCCCACCCCGGACGTCTCGCCGTCACCACCCTGGACGCCCTGTGTGGACGGCTCGCGCGCCAGATGCCCTGCCTGTCCCGTTTCGGCGCCCAGCCGGGAATCGCCGACGACGCCGCGCCCCACTACCGCAGCGCGGCCCGCCGCACCCTGGCCCTGCTGGAGGACGAAGGCAGCGACGCCGACACGGTGGCCGCCGCCCTGGAATTTCTCGACAACGACGCCGGCCGCCTGGAGCGATTGCTGGTCGCCCTGCTGGCCCGCCGCGACCAGTGGTTGCCGCACACGGTCCGCAGCGGCGACGCCGGCTTGCGGGCCGAAGCCGAGGCCGCCCTCGCCGCCCTCGTGGGACGCGATCTCGCCACCGCCGCCGACCTCATCGGTCCCCGCGACCAGGAAGCCCTGCTGGCCGGCGCCCGCTACGCCGCCGCCCAACTGGCGGCGACCCGGCCCGACTCTCCCATCGTCGGGCTGGAAACCCGGGAGCATCCCCTTACCGGGGATCTGGCGGATCTCCCGGCCTGGCAGGCCCTGGGCCAGTTGCTGCTCACCAACGACGGTCGCCTGCGGGCCAGGCTAGACGTCCGCCAGGGCTTCCCGCCCACCCCCGCCGGCAAGGCGGCCAAGGCTGCCCTGCAGGAAGCCATCGATGCCTTGAGCGCCGCTGCCGGCGACGCCCTGGCGCAGCTCCGGGAAGCCCCGGCGCCGGTCTTCGGCGATGCAGAGTGGGCCACGGTGCTCAACTTCTCCCGCCTCCTCAATCTGGCCACCGCCCAGCTTTGGCTGGCCTTTCAGGAAGCGGGGGCCGTCGATTTTGCCGAAGTGGCCCTGCGCGCCATCACCGCCCTCGGCCCCGAGGAGGCGCCTACCGACCTCGCCCTGGCCCTCGACTATCGCATCCGCCACCTGCTGGTGGATGAGTTCCAGGACACCAGCCCCACCCAGGCCAGGCTGATCGCCGGTCTGACCCGGGGATGGGAGCCCGGCGACGGCCGCAGCCTTTTCCTGGTCGGCGACCCCATGCAGTCCATCTATCGCTTCCGCAAGGCCGATGTCGGGCTCTTCCTCAAGATTCGCGACGCCGGGCTGGGGAACCTGCACCCGGAGCGCCTGCGGCTTTTCCGGAACAATCGCTCGCGGCCGGCGGTGGTGGAGTGGGTCAACCGCGTCTTTCCGGCCGTCTTTCCGGCTGTCGACGAGCCCCTCCATGGCGCCGTGCGCTACGCTCCCTGCCTCGCGACCCGGCCGGCCGAGGAGGATTCCGGAGTCAGCCTGCATCCCCTCGTGAGCGAACCGGGCAGCGACGGCGACCGTCTGGAAGCGGAAACCCTCCTCGCCTTGATCCGGGCCACCCGCCGCGAGCGGCCGGAAGCCGACATCGCCGTCCTGGTCCGCGCCCGCAGCCACCTGGATGGCCTGGTGGCCGCCCTGCGCCGCGAGGCGCCGGACCTCCGCTTTCAGGCCGTCGACACCGAGCCCCTCGGGGGACGGCAGGCCATCCAGGATATTCTTTCCCTGACCCATGCCCTGTTTCACCTGGCCGACCGCGTCCATTGGCTGGCCATCCTGCGCGCCCCCTGGTGCGGACTCAGCTTGACCGACCTGCACGCCCTTGCCGGCGACGATTTCGACGCCACGGTCTGGCAGCTCGCCCAGGACGAAGCGCGTCTCGCGCGACTGACGAGCGACGGCCGCCGCCGCCTCGCCCACTTGACCGGCGTGCTGGCCGCTGCCCTGGCCCACCGCGGCCGCAGCCATCCGCGGCGCTGGATCGAAGGAAGCTGGCGCGCCCTGGGCGGCGAAGCCTGCCTGACG
>SSTA01000432.1 GCA_009469685.1 Azonexaceae bacterium
CTCCGCCCTGCGCGAAGACCCGGACGTCATCCTGGTGGGCGAAATGCGCGATCTGGAAACGATCCGCCTTGCGCTGACCGCCGCCGAAACCGGCCACCTGGTCTTCGGCACCCTGCACACCTCGTCGGCCGCCAAGACCGTGGACCGGGTGATCGACGTCTTCCCGGCGGCAGAAAAGGAAATGGTCCGCGCGATGCTGTCCGAATCCCTACGGGCGGTCATCTCCCAGACCCTCTTGAAGACCAAGGATGGTCAGGGGCGCGTCGCGGCCCACGAAATCATGATCGGCACCCCTGCGATCCGCAACCTGATCCGGGAAGCCAAGGTGGCCCAGATGTATTCCGCCATCCAGACCGGTCAGTCCTTCGGCATGCAAACGCTGGACCAGAATCTCACCGACTTGGTCCGGCGCAATGTGGTCTCCCCGGCCGAAGCCCGCACCAAGGCCGCCAACAAGGATTCTTTCCCGGGGTAGGCTCCCGGGGCAGGGCGGCAAGATCGCAGCCAACGCCGCACCAACGAGCGAGGAAGCATTATGGAACGCGACCAGGCAATGAAATTCATGCACGACCTTCTGCGCCTCATGTCGCAGAAAAAGGGGTCGGACCTGTTCATCACCGCCGGATTTCCGCCGGCGATCAAGATCGACGGCAAGATCACTCCCGTCTCCAATCAGGTGCTCTCGCCCCAGCACACCACCGAACTCGCGCGATCGATCATGAACGATCGCCAATCCGCCGAATTCGAGGCGACCAAGGAGTGCAACTTCGCCATTTCGCCCTCGGGCATCGGCCGCTTCCGGGTCAACGCCTTCGTCCAGCAGGCCCGTGTCGGCGTCGTCTGCCGCACCATCAACATGACCATCCCCACCCTGGACGAGCTGGGACTCCCTCCCATCCTCAAGGACGTGGCCATGACCAAGCGGGGTCTGGTGATCTTCGTCGGCGGCACCGGCACCGGCAAGACGACGTCGCTGGCGGCCCTGGTCAATTACCGCAACGAGAACAGCTACGGCCACATCATCACCATCGAGGATCCCATCGAATACATCCACGACCACAAGAACTGCATCGTGACGCAGCGGGAGGTGGGGGTGGATACCGACGACTGGGGACCGGCCCTCAAGAACACGCTGCGGCAGGCGCCGGACGTCATCCTCATGGGGGAAATCCGCGACCGCGACACCATGGATTACGCCATCGCCTTCGCCGAAACCGGCCACCTCTGCCTCGCCACCCTGCACGCCAACAGTTCCAATCAGGCGATCGACCGGATCATCAACTTCTTCCCGGAAGAGCGGCGCCAGCAGCTGCTGATGGACCTTTCCCTCAACCTGCGGGGCATGATCTCCCAGCGCCTGCTGCCCAAGAAGGACGGCAAGGGTCGGGTACCGGCGATCGAAATCATGCTCAATTCGCCGCTGATTTCCGATCTGGTCTTCAAGGGCGAGATCCACGAGATCAAGGAGATCATGAAGAAGTCCCGCGAACTGGGCATGCAGACCTTCGATCAGGCGCTCTTCGATCTGTACGAGGCCGGCCGCATCAGCTACGAGGACGCCCTGCGCAACGCCGACTCCCTCAACGATCTGCGCCTGCAGATCAAGCTGCACGGCAAGGAATCCAAAGACCGGGATCTGACCACCGGCATTGGTCACCTCGACATCGTCTGACCTTTAGGCACAAGCGCGCCAATGCGTCGTTGGCTGCGCGCCGCGGCTCCTCGCCGTCGCGCCGTTACTGTCTCGCCGCTGCGACGCTTGCCGCCTAGTCTTGGCTTCGCCTTACCGCGTCAGAAAACCCCGGGTTCGCCGCCGTCTTTCGGCTTGCGGTTGCTCCCCGCCACCATCTTGATTTCGTAGAGCCGGCACTCCAGGGCGCCGTTGAAGAGGGGCGTCTTGCGGCTGGGCTTCAAGCCGATGCCCTTGGGCAGGCGGGTGTCGGCGGTGAAGAAGTAGCAGTTCCATCCAGCCCAGCGCCGCTTGAGGGCGGCGCCAAGCAAGGGGTAGAGGGCAGCCAGTTGCTCCTGCTCGCCGATGCGCTCGCCGTAGGGCGGATTGGCGACGAGGATACCGGACGGGGCCGGGGCTTCGAGTTCGAGGATGTCGGCGGCCACCACCTTGACCAAGTTGCCGAAGCCGGCTTCCTGCAGGTTGCGCCGGCTGGCCCGCACTGCCCGATCGTCCACGTCGCTGCCCCAGATGGGGAGCGCGGCCGGGGGTTTGCAACGGGCTTCGGCGGCGCTGCGCAGTTGTGCCCAGGCCAGGGCATCGAAAGCAGTGAGTTTCTCGAAGGCAAAACCGCGCCCCAGACCCGGTGCCCGGTCGAGAGCCATCTGGACGGCTTCCAGGAGGAAAGTACCGCTCCCGCACATGGGGTCTACCAGCGGAGTGCCCGGCTGCCAGCCGGCCAGCTTGAGAATGCCCGCCGCCAGGTTTTCCTTGAGGGGAGCCTCCACCGAGGCCTGGCGCAAGCCTCGCTGCCAAAGAGGCGCCCCCGAGGTGTCGATGTAGAGCGAGCACTCGCTCTCGGTCAGATAGACATGGATGCGAACGTCCGGATCCCGGGTATCGACGCTGGGCCGCTCGCCGCCGGCGGACCGGAAGCGGTCGCAGACGGCATCCTTGACCCGCAAGGTCACGAAATCGATGGATTTCAGGGGCGAACGGGTTGCGGTGGTCAGGACTCGTATCGTCCGGCTGAGAGGAAAGAGGTCTGGCCAGCGTTGAGCCAGGGCCAGACGATAGATATCCTCTTCCCGGAGATAGGGGGCTTGGGCAACGAACCACAGGATGCGGGTGGCGATCCGCGACTCCAGATTGGCCCGATAGCAGACCGGCCAGTCCCCTGCGAAGCGGACACCACCGGGGACGGCTTGGGCCCCTACGGCACCCAAGGCAGCGAGTTCCTCGGCCAGCAGAGTTTCCAGTCCCCGCGGGCTGGTGGCGAAATAGCGATTCATCAGAAGGGCTTGAGGACGACCAGGAAGACGACGGCGAAGAGCACCAGGACGGGCAACTCGTTATAGACCCGGAACCAGACGTGGCTGCGTTGCACGCCTCCGGCGCGGAAGGCCTTCAAGAGCATGCCGCAGTGCCCGTGATAGCTCACCAGCAGGACGACCAGGGCGAGCTTGGCGTGGAGCCAGCCTCCGGAAAAGCCATAGCCCAGCCATAGCCAGAGTCCGAAAATCAGCGCCAAGCCTCCCAGGGGAGTCATGAAGCGATAGAGCTTGCCGGCCATGAGCAGCAGGCGCTCCCGCTCGGCGATGCTCTCCGGCGGCACCATGGCGAGATTGACATAGATGCGCGGCAGGTAGAACAGGCCGGCGAACCAGGCGACCACCAGCGCGACGTGGAGGGCTTTGACGATCAGCATCAGGCAAGACTCCTCAGTAGGGAGGCGACCGTGGGAAAGGCCAGCCGCAGGCCGAGTTCGTCCTTCACCCGGCGGTTGTCTATGCGCCGAGATTCCCGCAGGAACGACATCTGGATCGGAGTGAGGATCTGCTCGGCTTCCCGGCGGCCGACCCGGGGCGGCCGCGGTAGCGAGAGGGCGTCGGCCACGGCATCGAGAAAATCGCCCATGGGGAGATCGGTGTCGTCGACCACGTTGTAGACCCGGTTTGCCCTCCCCCGAGCGAGGGCGAGGCAACAGGCCCGGGCCAGATCGGCCGCATGAATATGGTTGGTATGAACATCCTCCTCAGATCGCAGAGCCGGGCTCCCGGCCCGCAGACGCTCCACAGGCAGGCGTTCTGCGGCGTAAATCCCTGGAGCGCGCAGGATGGCGACCCGC
>SSTA01000433.1 GCA_009469685.1 Azonexaceae bacterium
AAGGTCTTTGAAGAAAGCAGTGACGGCATCATGATCTGCGATGGCAACAATCGCATTCTCACCATCAATCGGGCCTTCACCGCCATCACCGGCTACGCCCCGGATGAGGTGGTCGGCCGCAATCCCCGATTTCTGAGTTCGGGCGCGACGGCGCCGGAGACCTATCAGGAGATGTGGCGGAGCCTGAAGGAGAGTGGCGCCTGGCACGGCGAAGTCGTCAATCGCCGCAAGGACGGCGAAGAATATCCGGAGTGGCTTTCGGTCTGCGAGGTCCGCGATGACCAGGGCGAGATCACGCACTTCATCGGTATTTTCTCGGACGCCACCGCCCATAAGTTTGACAGTCGGCGCCTTCATTTCCTGGTTCATTACGATGCCCTGACCGAGTTGCCCAATCGTCTCCTGCTGGACGACCGTCTGACTCAGGCATTGGCGGGGGCCAGGCGGAGCGGGAAGGGACTGGCGGTACTGTTCATCGATCTGGACAATTTCAAACCGGTCAATGACACGCATGGCCATGAGGCGGGAGATAGGCTGCTCCAGGCGGTGGCGGCCCGATTTCGCTCGGTCCTGCGGGAGACCGATACCCTCGCTCGTTTGGGCGGGGACGAATTTGTCCTCGTCGTCCCGGAGCTGGATTACGACGGCTATGCAGAAGTGGTGGCCGAGAAGTGTCGATCCGTTTTCGATTCGCCTTTTGTCATCGGCGGCTGCGAGCTCCGTGCGGCGGCAAGCATAGGGATCGCCCTCTATCCCCTGGATGGAGAGGATGCGAGGAGTCTTCTTGCGGCGGCGGATCGGGCGATGTATGCCGCGAAGGAGGCTGAACGCGGGGCAACTCGAGCGCTCACCGGGGGCTAACCAGAAACGGTTAGACCGCGAGATCCGGCGCGTCGAGGACGATGCCGCGGGTCGCGTCGCCAGACCTGAGCAAGTCGAGGATACGGTCTGCAGCGAGCGGCCGGTGGAAGAGAAATCCCTGGCCGATGCGCCCTCCAAGGGCGACGAGTGCCTTGGCCTGTTTTTCGGTTTCTATCCCTTCGACCACGACTTCCATTCCCAGACCACCCGCCATTCCGAGCACGGCACGGACGATGGCTTCAGAATTGGTGTCGCCGGGAATACGCTCGACGAAACTGCGATCGATCTTGAGGTTGGCGATCGGGAATTTGGTCAGATAGGTGAGGGACGAGTAGCCGGTTCCGAAATCGTCCAGGGACCATTCGATGCCGGCGCCGGCGAGCCGGTGAAGCATGGACTTTGAAATGCGCTTTTCGTTGAGAATCAGACTCTCGGTGATTTCCAACTCAAGTTTTGGCCGCGGGCGACCCGCGGCAGCCAGGGCGGCAACCAGATCGTCCACGAAGCCCTGTTCGTCCAGTTGGCGGCCTGAGACGTTGACGGCCAAGCGCGGAGGGTTAGCCCCCGCATCCCGCCAAGCGGCCCAATCTTGGCAGGCCAGGCTGATGATTCGGCGTCCCAGGGGGACGATCAGCCCTGTTTGCTCGGCTACGGCGATGAAGTGTCCCGGGGGGAGGACCCCGCGATCCGGGTGCCGCCAGCGCACCAAAGCCTCCAATCCGACAATACGACCGGAGAGGATTTCCACCTGGGGTTGGTACATGAGGAAGAATTCGTCCTGCTCGATGCCACGGCGCAAGTCGCCTTCCAGAGCCAGGCGGCGATTGGCTTGAGTCAGCAGGTCTGAGGTGTAGATGCAATAGTCGTTCTTGCCCGCGGCCTTGGCCTGGTACATGGCGATGTCGGCGAAGCGCAGCAGGTCGGCGAGATCGGACGTTTGCTCGGGAAAGAGGGATATCCCTGCGCTGACGCCGATGTGGAGGCTGTGCTCCCCTACGGCATAGGGTTGGGAGAGCCTGTCGATCAGTTTGCCCACGACTTCGACGGCGTCGCGGAGGGCGCGGATATTTTCGAGGATTACGGTGAATTCGTCGCCGCCGAGCCGGCAAACCAAATCCCCCTTACGGACTAGGGTACCGAAGCGCTCGCCCACGGCGCGCAGGAGTTGATCGCCGACCTGGTGGCCCAGGCTGTCATTCACCACCTTGAAGTCGTCGAGATCGAGGTAGACCAGGGCGATGTTGGTGTCGAGTCGGCGGGCGCGCTCCGCGGCCCGGGGCAACTCCTTGTGGAAGTAGACCCGGTTGGCGAGTCCGGTGACCGAATCATAATGGGCCAGATGGTCGAGAAGCTTCTCCGTGCGCCCCCGCTCCCTCAACTCGTTGTCCAGGCTGTTCGTCTTTTGCTGTAGCGAGTCGAGCATGTCGTTGAAAGTGCGCGCCAAGTCGGAAATCTCGCGGGGACCGGCAAGGCTGGCCCGTTTGTCGAGTTCAGGTTTACCGGACAGTTCACCGGCCAGGGCGGCGAGGTCTACGATAGGTTGTGCCAACCAGAGCCCGACTCGGGCAAGCGCTGCGCGCATGGCGAGGATGGCGAGCAGGGTCAGGACGGCGAGGCTGCCGAACAGGATGAAGAGGTACCGGTGGACGGTACCGAATTCATATTCCACGTAGAGTGTGCCGGAAAAGCCGCGGCGGCCGACGAGCTGGCGGGTGAGTTTGATCGAACTGAGAGTCACCTGGGCATCCGCGGGAGCGATGGCGGAACCGGGCGCGGGCGACTCGCGGGGTTGGCCTTCTCCGATTGCCGCCAGTTGCTTCCCGTCCGACCCGAATACGATGGCGGCTCTGAGGTCCCGAATCGTCGCCCAGCGCGAAAGCACTTCCTGGATGGCCTCTGGCCTTTCCGAATCGGCCACGTGGGCGATCTGATCGGCTATTGCGGTGGCCTGCTCCCGGATACTTTCGATCTGGGCCGCCCGCAGGCTATAGAAGGCGAATATGGCAACCGCCGCCGCAGCGAGAACGACCACCGCCACCACCGCGGGAAAGGCCATCGCGACGATTTGGGAAGAGATGGAGACTTCGCTGCGGTTAGGGAGTGCAGCCACGATCCTGGTTGGGAAGGGCGGAGGAATTGAAAAGGCGTTCTGGAAGCATACACCCGATCAACCCGCGATCGGGTAATGTCATAACCCATCATTCTTCCCCGCTCGACAATCGGCTGCATTGATGTCGAATAAGTCGCCTCAGTCGAAATAGCTGCGCGCGGCTTCGAAGCGTTGGGCGTAGTAGCGGTCGGTCATCCGGTCCACGCGTACGCGGCCGTTGGTGGCCGGCGCGTGGACGAAGCGGCCGTCGCCGATGTAGATGCCGACGTGGGACCAGGGGCGATTGCGGGTATTGAAGAACACCAGGTCGCCCGGCTTGAGGGACTCCCGTTCCACCGGCTTCCCGACCTGGGCGATCTCGGCGGCGCTTCCGCTGACCCGGAGTCCCGCCGCCCGGTCAAAGACATACGCGACCATACCGCTGCAATCCAGCCCGGCATCGGGATTCTTGCCGCCGAAGCGGTAGCCGGTATCGATCAACCCAAGAGCGTAGAGGGCGACGTCGGAGCCGATGTCCGCCGCTCGAACGCCGGCGATGGCCGTGGGACCAGGGTCAGCCCTGCGGGCAGCCTCGGGGGGGGCCGTGGTGCAGGCGGACAGAAGCAGGCCGAGCGCGATGGCAAGCGTTGAGGGCGTGAGGTTGTGCACTGAAGGTGATTTCTAGAAAATTCACGCAATACTCAGTTTTATATGAAATTTTGCCGGAACTCAAGCTGAAGGGAATCCTATCCGAGCCAAGAGTGCGTCGAGACCGGGATAGTGTTCCGGCGTCAGTGCCACTTTGCGCGCCGCGCCCTTTTGCGATTCCCCGGATTCCAGGGCGTCGATGAAAGCGCTGCGGTCGCTGACCCAATTGCCCCCCAGAAAGGTGACGCCCCGGGCGAAGAGGGCATCGGGCAGGCACCCGGCCGAAGGGCCGATGAGCGCAAGTTTTTGGGCCTTGCGACAGTAGCCGAGCATGGTGTCTAGGGTGTCGTTGAGCAGGATGGTGCTGGTGGAGAGCACCTTGCTGCAGGTGGAGAGTTCCCTGGCATCGAGGGTGACCCGGTAGCCGTCCCGCTCTCCCGCAAGCTCCGCTTTGAGTTCGATGACGGTCAGGCCGGCGCCGGTCTCGAGAACGCGGCCTAGCAGCGGTTTGAAGTAGCCGATCATGCCGATGCGCTCGCCGGGTTGGGGGTCGAGTTCGCCTATCGAGTCGCCGCTGG
>SSTA01000114.1 GCA_009469685.1 Azonexaceae bacterium
CCATCTGGGTCGCCCACGGCTACTCCAACGACATGTTCCGCGCCCGGGAGGACGCCAAGGCCGCCCGCCGGCCCTTCGCCATCGGCTTCGCCATCCCCAAGGAGGGAGCCGTGCTGGCGGTGGACAATTTCGTCATCCACAAATCGTCGCGGCGGCCGGATCTGGCGCAGCGCTTCATCGATTTCATGCTCGACGGGGCCAATGCGGCCGACGTCTCCAACCTGATCGGCGCCGGCAATCCCAATGCCGCCGCGGTGCCCCACATCCGGCCCGAAGTGGCCGGGGAGCGGGCGCTCTTTCCGACCCGGGAAGACATCGCCCGGCTGGAAATGCTGCGGGATCTGGACCCGAAGGAACGGCGGCTGATGTCCCGCCTGTGGACCGAGATCAAGGTGAAATGAGGCGGCGCTACCAGGCGTAACCCAGGGTCAGTGCGCATTGCCGGCCAGGGCCGGACTGTCGAGGGCGCAGGGCAGGAAGGCTTTCGTGAAGATAGGCGCGGCTAGGATAAGGGCCGGGAGGGAAGCCTGGGCCTCCCTCCCGTTGGGGGATCAGGCTCCGCGGCCGCCGCGGCGCTGGCGGTCGCCGGGACGCTCGTGATCCCGGCCGCGGCCCCCTTCGGTGGCCTCGCGGGCGAGCTGCTGGTCGACTTCCAGCGCGCCCACCCGTTCGCGCTTCTGGGGTTTTTCCGGCTTTTCCGGACGCTCGCCGCGGGCGATGGTGAGGTCGCCGCTCAGTGCGGACAGGGCCGATGCAGGCGTTGCAACGCTCAGGGCGAGGGCAAGGGCGGAAAGGGTCAACAGGGTCTTGGGCATTTTGGATCTCCTCAAAGGGGTATCTCGGTTGAGCTAGGGGTGGTATGGGATCAAGGACGCAAATCCAATCTCCACAGGAGCACTAGAGCAGCGCCCGTGCCAGCCTGAGCTATGGACACAACCGATTGATTTATTGGTGATTATTTTTCACGACTGCGGAACGACTCATTCCCGCCGGGTCAATTGGCCTGACGACCGGGGCATGTCCCCCACCCACCCCCAGGGCTCCCCCAAGACGACGGACAGCCTCGCGACCCCGTGCCAATTGGGCGGGCCTTACCCCTGCTTGGCGAGCCCGTGCTTGTCGATGCGATAGCGCAGGGTATCCCGCGAAATCCCCAGAATCCGTGCCGCATGGGTAACGTTCCAACCGCTGCGGTTTAGGGCTTGGGTCAGAACGTCCTTCTCGATCTGGTCTAGGGTCTGGCCGCTGGAAGCGCCCTGGGAACCCGCCGGGGTCGCGGGTCCAAGCGCCCGATCGCCGCCGAGCAGGGTGCAGAAGGGCAGGGCAGCGGTGACGATCACCGGGCCGTCGGCAAGCAGGGTCGCTTGCTCTAGGGCATTGCGCAGTTCCCGCACATTGCCCGGCCATGCGTAGGCCCGCAGAGCCCGTTCGGCGTCGGGGGAAAAGGCGAGCCCGGCCTTGCGATAGCGCGCGCTGTGCAAGGCCAGGAAATGCCGGGCCAGAAGGAGGATGTCGTCGCCCCGTTCGCGCAGGGGCGGTACGGAGAGTTCGACGATGCGCAAGCGGAAGTACAGGTCGGAGCGGAAACGACCTTCGCCGACCAACTTCTCCAGCGGCTGGTGGGTGGCGGCGACGATGCGCACATTGACCCGCTGGTCCCGAATGCTGCCCAGGCGCCGCACGGTCTTTTCCTCGAGGAGCTTGAGCAGCTTGACCTGCAAGGCGGGCTCCATGTCGCCGATTTCGTCGAGAAAGAGGGTTCCCCCGTCGGCTGCTTCGACCAGTCCCAGCTTGCGCTCGCGGGCATCGGTGAAGGCCCCCCTCTCGTGGCCGAAGAGCTCGGCCTCCAGCAGGGCAGGGGGAATCGACCCGCAATTCAGTTCGATGAACGGCCCCCGGCGGCGCGGACCGTCCTGGTGCAGAGCCCGAGCGACCAGCTCCTTGCCGGTGCCGGTCTCGCCGGAAATGAGCACGGCGGGCGGTTCGTCGTCGCCCAGGGCAGCCTCGGCCTCCAGGATGCGGACCAGGGTGGATTTGAGGCGCTGCATCGGAGGCGAGTTGCCGATCAGCGCGGCGACTCCGCCTTCGCTGTCCCGATCGCGATAATAGGCCAGCGCCGTCTGCGAGCGCTCGCCACCCAAAGCCTTCTCGATGGACAGCCGCAGCTTGCTGAGGACCAGGGGCTTGGTGAGGAAATCCACAGCCCCCAGCTTCATGGCCTCGACCGCCAGATCGACGCTCCCCTGGCCGGTCAGCATGATGACCGGTATGCCTCCGCCCAGGTTGCGCAAACTCGCCAGCAATTCGAGGCCGCTGCGGCCAGGAAGTTGGTAGTCGAGCAGGATGATGTCGGGACAGAATTCGGCGATCAGGGTTTCGCCTTCTTCGGCGCTCCCGGCGGTGCGCACTTCGTAGCCCGAGCGCTCGAGGTAAAGGCGAATGTTCTTGGCGAGAACGGCTTCGTCGTCGATGACCAGGATTCCCGAAGCCATGCCTAGCCGCCTTGAAACGAGTCCCGGGGCCGGGACGGCGCCTGGGGCAGCTTCCGCGCCCAAACTCCTGATTCGTTCACCATCCCCGCGGCGGGCCGGCCAGGCGACCTCGACGGTGTCGCGAAAAGAGCCTCTGGGTACGGATCCGCAAGGCGAATCATTACGCCCATAGCCGCAGGCGAAGCCGGACCACCGTACCGCTGCCGGGTACGCTCTCCAATTCCACGGTGCCGCCGAAACGTTCGGCCAGACGCCGTACCAGCGGCAATCCCAATCCCAGCCCCTTGGGTTTCGTACTGAAGAAGGGTTTGAAGACGCGCCCCATGTCCCGCGGGGCGATTCCCGGGCCGTCGTCGCGCACCCCGACGACGATTTCTTCGCCTTCCCGGTTTGCGCTGAGAACGATGCTCCCGCGAGCAGTCATCGCTTCGCCCGCGTTGGCGATCAGATTTCCCAACATCTGGGTCAGCAGCGCCGCATCGCCGCGCACCGGCGGAAGATCCGGCGCTGCTTCCACGCTCAGTTTGATGCCGCGGCGCTCGAGGTCGCGGAAATAGGGCTCGCCCACCTGGGCCAGGACAGCGTTCAAATCCACCGGCTCCAGTGCGGCATGGGACGGTTTGGCGTAGGTGAGCAACTGGCGGACCCAAGCCTCAAGGCGATCGACCTGGGTGACGATGTCGTGGGCGCAATCGCGAGCCTCGTCGGGGAGAGGGCTCTCCAACGCCAGTTCCGCCGACGAGCGGATGGCCGCCAGGGGATTGCGCAGGCCATGGGCCACTGCCGAACCCATCTCGCCGACCACCGCCAGAGACTCCGACTCGATCAGGCGATCTCCCTGAACTTCGATGATGCGCTGGGCCCGCCAGACGATCCAGAACAGAGCGGCATAGAGAAAGGCGCCAGCGACCGCTGCGGCGAGCCAGATCATTCGCGTTCCGGCGGCGATGGTTTCAAAAAGGTCGGTGGGCACCTTGTACAGTTCGACGACCCCGACGACCTTTCGGCCATGGATGTCGAAAATCGGCACGTAACTTTCGACAAATCGCTGGTTGCCCTGGGCAAGATGCTGATGTTCAGGCTTGACCAGATGCTTGGGATCGACCACCCCGCTATGAACGACGAGGTCGGCCCGCAGGGCTTCCTCGAGTTCCTCATTGTCTTCCAGGCGCTGCCCGATGAGGGTTTCGTCCGAAGACCACACCATGCGCCGGTCGACGGAGTAAACATTGACCCGGAGGACTCCGGGAATACGGTTCATGTGTCCGAGAAAACCCTGCAATTGCTGGGCGTTCGATCCCGTGCTGCCGGAAAAGTAGTCGTAGGCATTTTCGGTAGCGACGATACTGCGCACGAAACTTGCCGTCGCCTCGGCATCGTGCCGAATCATGTGTTCGGTAAGGAATCCGGTGAGCGCCCATGCCGACACCGCGCTGACCAGGACGACCGAAATCAGGTTGGTCGCGGCGAACCAGCGCAATACGTTGAAAGCTTGAAACGGCGCGAGGGCCTTGAGTTTCATCAGCATCTTGTTTGGATCGGTGAATCGACATCCCGATGGCCAGCGGGCTAACATTGTCGCAAAACCGCTGACGAGCTGCGAACGTTCCTCAAGGGGCAAACAGCAATTCAATGAAGAATATTCCGGGTAATACACATTTTTCAACCTCGATCGCCCTGTTTGGCCTCGCGTTTTCGTCATCCGCGACTCCGGCAGGGGCACTTGGCGATCTTGCCTACGGTCGAGACGGCGAAGCCGACCCTCGAAGACCCCGGAGGCCCTCCCCGGTTTTCAAGCAACCGGAGGGATTCTTCGGGAGCAAGCTGCGTGAGCGTACGCTCTTAGGCCGACGATGAACCCAGGGCCCGATCGCCTGGCGCGCTACCTCGCCCTGGCGTGGTGCGGGCTCATCGTCTATGCCAGCCTGCACCCCTTCTCCGGCTGGCGCGACACCGGCGCCTCGCCGCTGGCCTTTCTCGACGCGGGCTGGCCCCGGTACTGGACGGTCTTCGATCTAAGCGTCAACGTGGCGGTCTATCTGCCCCTGGGATTCCTGATCACCCTCGGGCTCTCCCGCCTGCCCGGCCGCTACACCGGCGCCGTCCTGGCCACCCTCTTCGCCGCCGCCCTCAGCTTTACCCTGGAATCGATCCAGACCTGGCTTCCTTCCCGGGTTCCTTCCAATCTCGACCTGGCCTGCAACGCCGTCGGGGGCCTGCTGGGCACCCTATTCGGCCTGTGGTCCGGGCCGCGCTTCTTCGCCCGGGTGGGACGCTGGCAGCAGGGTGTTCTGGCACCGCGGCCGCACGCGGAACAGGGGCTCACCCTGCTCGGCCTCTGGCTCATGATCCCCTTGTCGCCGGAGATTCTCCTCTTCGGCGCTGGCGACCTGCGCCAATTCCTGGGGCTTCCCGGAGCAGTCCCTTTTGCCGCCCCCAGCTTCATCCTGATCGAGGCGGCGGTGACCGCCTGCAATCTGGTTGCCGTCGGCTTGCTCGCCGCCTTGTTGGCGGCCCGGACGAGCCGCGCCTTCGGCTTCGCGGCCGCCGTCCTGGCGCTGGGGTTGGTGGTGCGCACCCTCGCTGCGGCCATCCTCGTCGGCCCCGGCGAAGCCTTGGCCTGGGCTACCCCGGGCGCGCAACTCGGGCTCCTCGCCGGCATCCTGATCCTCGCCGGGACGCTTCCGCTGCCCACCCTGGGCCGCCAGATGGTCGCCGCCATGGCCCTGATGGCCGCCACCGTACTGGTGAATCTCGCCCCACCCAATCCTTACTCGGCAGCCGCCCTGGCCACCTGGCAGCAGGGTCACTTCCTCAATTTCAATGGCCTCACCCGGCTGGTCTCCACCCTGTGGCCCTTCCTGACCCTGCCCTTCCTCTTGGTCGCCGGAAGGCGTTCCTGACCCGACGGGACGCGCCCTCCATGAGATCAGCCCGGATGTCCGGCCGCAGTCCAAGCTTCAATCCGCCGGGACAAATCAGGGAAGGCAGCTCTCGACCTGGGCGTCTCCTCGGGCGGCCCGAGTCTCCATGACGGACTGGCATCACCTGAGCACGTCCGCCGCCGAGGCCCGGCTCCGGGTGACTCCTGCCAGCGGGCTTGGGGAGGACGACGCATGCGAGCGGCTCGCCCGCCACGGGCCCAATCGCATCGCCCAGCCGCCTGGCCGCTCCGCCTGGAAGCGCCTGGCGGATCAGCTTGCCCAACCCCTGGTCGTCGTCCTGGTGGTGGCCGGCGGCGTCACCCTCTTCCTGCGGGAATGGGCCGATGCCGCGGTGGTACTGGGCGTCGTCGCCCTCAATGCGGCGATCGGCTACTGGCAGGAAGCCAAGGCAGAATCCGCCCTGGCGGCGCTCTCGGCAACCTTGGCCACCCCCGCCGTGGTCCGTCGCGATGGTCACCGCCGGGCCATAGACGCAGCCCTCCTGGTTCCCGGGGATGTGGTACTCCTCGCGGCGGGCGACCGGGTGCCTGCCGACCTGCGCCTGATCAAGTGCGCCGCGCTGACCACCAACGAATCCTCCCTTACTGGCGAATCGCTGCCGGTCGCCAAACACGCCGGCACTCTGCCCGCCGACACCGGGCTTGCCGAGCGGATCAACCTGGCCTATGCCGGTACCTCGGTGCTGACCGGGAAGGGCACCGGGCTGGTCATCGCCACTGGAGCCGCAACGGAGACCGGACGTATTGCCGGTCTCATCGCCGCTGCCCCGGAGCTTGCCACGCCGCTCACGAGACGCATGGCGACCTTCTCGCGCTGGCTGCTCTGGGTCATCGGCGCCTTGGCGGGGCTGACCTTCGTCATCGGCATGGCCCGCGGAGAAACGGTTTTTGAAATGTTCATGGCCTCGGTGGCGCTCGCCGTAGGCGCCATCCCGGAAGGCCTGCCGGCGGCGGTGACCGTCACCCTGGCCATCGGTGTCTCCCGCATGGCCCGGCGCCGGGCCATCGTCCGCCGCCTGCCGGCCGTCGAGGCCCTCGGCAGTACGACCGTCATCTGTTCGGACAAGACCGGCACGCTCACGGAAAACGCAATGACGGTCCGCGCCTACTGGTGCGGCGGCGAGTCCTTCGCCTTGGAGGGTCACGGATACGGCCCGGCAGGGGGAATCCTGCGGGGCGGCCGGCCGGCGGCAGTCGACGCGGCGTTGAGGGAATGCCTGGTGGCCGGCACTCTGTGCAACGACGCAAGCCTCGGCCAGGGTAGGCCGCCCTGGGCCATCACGGGCGACCCCACCGAGGCCGCGCTGCTGGTGGCCACCCGCAAGGGCGATCTGGACGAGGCCACCGTGCGCGGCCTGTTCCCGCGCCTCGACGAACTCCCCTTCGACGCCGAGCGGCGCTGGATGGCGACCCTGCACCTCGGCGAGGGCGGCCCGGTGATCTATGCGAAGGGCGCGGTCGAGGGCGTACTCGCGCGATGCACCTCCGCCCTGGACCGCGCCGGCGCCCACGCCCCCCTCGATCCGCCGACGGTTGAGGCCGCGGCCCACGCCCTGGCGGCGCAAGGTCTGCGCGTGCTGGCCCTGGCCCGGAGTCACCCGGGCGCGACCGTGCAGACCCTGGATGCCGAACTGGGCGGGCTGACCTTTCTCGGCCTGGTCGGCATGATCGATCCGCCGCGCCCGGCGGCGCCGGCGGCGGTCAAAGCCTGCCAAGCCGCCGGGGTACGCGTAAAGATGATTACCGGCGACCATGCCGCCACGGCCGCCGCCATCGCCGACCGGCTGGGTATCGGCAGCGGACGGGTCCTGACCGGGCGCGATCTGGCCGCCCTGGACGACGCCGCGCTGACTCGGGAGGCGGCCGAGGTGGACATCTTCGCCCGCATCGAGCCCGAGCAGAAGCTCCGCCTGGTCAAGGCGCTGCAGATGCGGGGCGAAGTGGTGGCGATGACCGGCGACGGGGTCAACGACGCGCC
>SSTA01000115.1 GCA_009469685.1 Azonexaceae bacterium
CAAACCTCCCGTTTCCGGAGAGTCGACTTCAAGGGATGCTCCGTGAATTTCGGCGATTTCGCGAACTATCGATAGTCCGAGCCCGCAGCCCTCGCCAGGACTCCCGGGAATTCTGTAGAAGCGCTCGAATACGCGTTGGCGCTCGTCAAGAGGAATTCCCGGGCCATCATCCTCGACCTCCAAACGCGCCTGCTCGCCCTTGGCGAGGCTCCGCACGGTGATCGTCCCGCCCGCTGGCGTATAACAGATTGCGTTGTCGATGAGATTGGCCAAGGCTTCGCGCAGCATCCAGGGAATGCCCCACGCGGTTGCCGGCGCGATTTCGTACCCGAGGTCGATACCCTTTCCGAGGGCGCGATCTAGGAAGATTGTGGCGGAATTTTCCGCCAGACGGTCGAGGTGTACCGGTTCGAAGGCCTGCGTCGCGACGGTTGCCGGCTCGGCTCTCGCATACAAGAGCAATTGGTCGATGAGGTGTCCGATGCGGTCGGTTGCCTCCTGTATTCTGGCGAGGCGATCCTCGTCGTCGGCGAACCTGCCTTCGGCGCTGGCGAGATCGAGTTGGGTCTGCAGGCCTGCCAAGGGTGTACGCAACTGGTGGGCGGCATCTGCAAGAAAGCGCTGCTGCGCGGCCGAAGCTTCTCGCAGCATCCCAAAGAGGCCGTTCAGGCGAGCGAGGATGGGTCTGAGCTCCCGTGAAACGGCATTGGCATCGAACTCGTGGAGATCCCGCGGCGAGCGGGAGGCAATCTCGCGCTCCACCGCATCCAGGGGGGCAAGCCCGCTGCGTACTCCGAAATAGACGGCCAGGAGAGTGGCGACTATCAGGGCAAGGCTCGGGAGGATCATCGCAACCAAGATTCGTCGGCTTGCGCGATTCCTCTTGGTCAAGGTTTCCGCCACAGCAATCGTGATGGTTCCGGAAGCCGAATCGACTTGGTGAACGGCGGCCCGGGTCCAGCCGCCGCGAAACTGGAGATCGTGGAATTGAGGTTGATCCAGGGGCCTGACGGCGGGAAAGGGGAGGTCGCTGTCGCCGGCCAGGAGATGCCCGTTTCCGTCGCGAACCGCAAAGTAGATCTTGTCGCTGGAATCGGTGCGCAGCATGGCTTCTGCTTCCGACGAGAGCTCCAGACTGAGTTCGTCGGATCCGGCCTGTATGTGGGACGAGATATCGAGGACCGCATCGGCCAAGGACTGATCGAAGGCGGCGTCTGCCGTCGCTTTGGCAAGGCGATAGTCGAAAACGACACTGATCGCAAAGACGGCGGTCATCGGGAGAAGGATGGCCAGAAGGAGCCGTTGGCGAAGGCCGAGCGCCGAAAAGCGCGAGGGTTTCATCGCCTAGCCGCGTCGATGCGGTACCCGATTCCGCGTACCGTACGGATCTCGATCTGCCCGGCGGCAAGTTTGCCTCGTAGCCGGGAAACGTGGACCTCGACCGCATTGGGGGTGATGTCCTTGTCCCATCCTGCCAGCGATTGGGCCAGCCTCTCCTTGCTCACGACGCTAGGCGAGGCGAGCAACAGGATTTCCAGAATCGCCCATTCGCGGTTCGTCAATTCGACGGACTGGCCACCGAGCGTCGCGGTCCGGCTCCTGGTGTCGAGCATCAGACCGTCGTGCCGCAGACAGGCATCGGCAACCGCGTGGGAGCGGCGGATCAGCGCGCGGATGCGAGCGATGAGTTCCGGCAGCCGAAAAGGCTTCGCGAGATAGTCATCGGCGCCGACGTCGAGACCGCTGACGGTATCTTCCATGCTGCCACGGGCGGAAAGGACCAGGACCGGCAGAGTGTTGCCGCGACTGCGCAGACCGCGAATGAACGACAGTCCGTCTGCCTTGGGGAGACCGATGTCGACAATGGCCAGGTCGAAATTTTCGCCCTGCAGGCACTGACCGGCTTCCTCGGCCGAGCCGGCGAGGTCGACCGTATAGCCGGCTTGGGTGAGTCCCTGTTTGAGGCCGCTGGCGACCAGGCTGTCGTCTTCGACGACGAGAATGCGCATTGCTTATCTCCCGCGCTGAGAATAGCCCGTTTCGATTTCAGGAGCCAGTGCCGGTCGCATCCCGTGGTTCCACCCCTCCGTCGGGTTCCTTGTGGGCGATGCCGTAGTGGCAGTCGATGCAGGTCCTGTCTCCCTCCCTGAGCTTCTGGTGTTGTTTTTGCGCGGTCTTTCCCTGCAGTTCGGAAGCCATGGCCCCCGTATCGTGACAGTTGCGGCATTCCCTCGAATCGGTCTCCTTCATCCGCCGCCAGACCTTCTTGGCCAACTCCAGCCGATGCTCTTCGAATTTTTCCGGGGAATCGATGCGCCCGGCGAAATGCTGATAGACATCGTTCGCGGCTTGGACTTTGCGCACCAAGGTATCGACGAATTCGTGCGGAACGTGGCAGTCCGAGCAGATGGCCTTGACGCCGGTGCGATTGCGGGCGTGGATGGTGTGGCTGTACTCCTTGTAGTTGTTTTCGCGCATCTCGTGGCAAGAGGTGCAGAACTCCAGGGTATTGGTGTGATCGAGAGCGACCTTTCCGGTCCCGGCGACCAAGCCGCCGATAGTCATGAAGAGCAGGGCCTCGACCGCAAGAAATCGGGTCCAGG
Source organism: Azonexaceae bacterium (assembly GCA_009469685.1). The sequence goes on from SSTA01000115.1 coordinate 2,604, forward strand.
GTTTCCTCGCCCATATTCGCTGCCAGATGCTCGCCATCGCCTGCTCCCGGAGTTTTGGAAGACACAATGGTGCGGCGGAAAAGCTTGCGAAGACCTGACGTCGGAATATTAGCCAATTCGAAAGTTCGTCAGGGATTCGCAAGCTATGCGGTTCTACAGTGCTCGCCGGAAGTTCCGGGTCGCTGCCCGGACGGCATCTCGACCCCTCCTTTCGAGGACACCTCATGAAATCGACAAGAATTCTCGCCCTGGGACTGCGGCGTGCGACCGGGCTGATGGTCGGCCTGCTCCTGGCAACCGGTCTCGGATCCACGGCTCACGCAGTTCCAAGTTATGCCCGTCAGACCGGGTCCGATTGCGCAGCGTGTCATGTGGGCGGATTCGGCCCACAGCTCACGCCTTACGGAATCAAGTTCAAATTAGGCGGCTACACGGACAGTGACGGCCAGGGAACCAAGGTCCCCCTGTCGGCGATGCTGGTGGCCAACTGGACGCGCACGGCGAAGGACAACCCGGCGCCGGATCCCGCTCTCCATGGCGAGGACAATCACAATGGAGGTGTGCAGGAGGCCTCGCTCTTCCTGGCGGGCCGTCTGACCGACAACATCGGCGCCTTTGTCCAGTCCACCTACGCGGGCTTTGAACGCAAGTCTTCCCTCGATCAGCTCGACATTCGCTATGCGCGGGAATTGAAGCTCGGCGGCCAGGAAGGGATCGTCGGGGTCTCGCTGAATAGCAATCCTACCCTGACCGATCCCTTCAATACCCTGGGTCAATGGCGGTTTCCCTATACCAGCTCGGACTTCGGATTCGGAACGGGGGCGAGTCCGCTCGTCGAGAATCTCGCCGGAGGAGTCCTCGGGCTGAACGCCTACACGCTCTGGGACAACCATTTCTACGGCGAGCTGGGTATCTACAATTCTCTGTCGCCATCAGGCGTCAATCGCATCAATACCGACAGCCCGACGACGCCTGGGATCGATCCGGGACGCTTCAAGGGTCCGGGAGTGTATTGGCGGTTTGCCTATTTCAACGATCGCAAACGGGACAATTTTTCGCTTGGCGTCTTCGGCTTTAACGCGGGCATTCGCAACGTGGGCGATCCGGGAACCGCCGACCGCTTCCGCGACCTCGGGGTCGACGCGAGTTACCAGTTTCTGGGGAATCGCGAGCACATCGTCACCCTCAACGCGAGTTACGTAAAGGAATGGCAGAGATACAACTACACCTTCAATACGGCCCTGGCCTCTGAGCATCTTCGGGACACCCTGGACAATGCCCGAGTCGCCCTGTCCTACCACTACAA
>SSTA01000434.1 GCA_009469685.1 Azonexaceae bacterium
CCGGGTCGCAGGACCACCACGCGCTTCGCCAGGCGTTCAGGCCAGCCCAGGGCCATGGCCGACCAGGCCACCCAAACCACTGCCGCGAAGAAGGTGAAGGTCATCATCGCGAAGGAATCGAAGGCGTTGGCGGCTCCCCGCCGCAGGCTCAGGGCGCCCGGGGTTGCCAGCAGGGCAAGGGGGGGCAGCAGCAAAAGCGCGGGTACCTCCTTGGGGCGATAGCTCACCGCCAGCATGGCCAGGGTGAGCAGCAGAAAGACCAGCGGCAGGGACTGCGGACGATCGGCCAGGGACTTGCGCCGGATCCAGAGTGCCCAAAGCGCGATGGGGGTGACCGGAAAGGCGAACCAGGGAAGGTGCGCGAGGTAGGTCGCAGCGCCGAGCAAGGGTGACGTGCCGGCCGTAAGCTGGAGGGTCTCGGCGGCGATCCAGCCGGCAAAACGGTCAGGCTCCAGGGCTTGCAGGAGAAGCGGCCAGGGCAGCGCCAGGCAGACTCCGACGGGCAGTGCTACGGCGAGGGTGACCGCCAGCGGCCGGCGCTCGGGATACAGGGCCAGCACCGCGGGACCGGCGGCCAGCAAGGGGAGAGTCGGTGCGATTCCGGCACCCAGCAAGCAGGCGGCCAGCGAGGCACCGTAGAACACTCCCGCGAGCCGCGGCTTGCGGGGGCTGGCGGCCAGGGCCCCCAGGGTGCCGCAGTACGCCGCCAGGGCGACCAGCATGGGCTGCGCATCGTGGGCGTTCAGCAAGAGTCCGCCGCATCCCGCCAGCAGCATCGGACTTGCGGCGGCCGATCCCTGGCCGTAGAGCTCGCGGCCGGAGTAATAGATCCCGGTGAGGGCCAGGGCGACCCAAATGCCACTGGCGAAACGGATGGCATCGTGCAGGGGCAGGAGGCTGCCGAGCAATTTGCCGGTCAGGGCCGCGCTCCAGTAGTAGAGCGGAGGTTCGTCGAAGGCGCGACCCGCCAGATCCGGCGAAAGCCAGTCGCTGTAGGTCAGGATGTGCCAGGCGGTGCCAATATGGATGGCATCCTCGCCCTTCCAGGGGTCGCGACCGAAAAGACCGGCGACCACATAGAAGACGAGCATCCCGGCGAGCATCCATCCCGAAGGAGGGAGGCGGACGCCGCGGCGCAGGGTGTCGAGGAGTGGGGGCACGGGGGGTTAAACGAAAAAGGCAGCCCAGGGGCTGCCTTTCCGGGATCCGGTGTTGGCCTGCTCAGGCAGCCTTGCCGCGCATCGAACCGAATTTCTGATTGAATTTCTCGACCCGGCCGGCGGTGTCGACGATCTTCTGCTTGCCGGTATAGAAGGGATGGCAGGCGGAGCAGACTTCCACGTGCAGGGGCTTCTTCATGGTCGAGCGGGTGGAGAAGGTGTTGCCGCAGGAGCAGGTCACCTGGATTTCGTTGTAGTCGGGATGGATGCCGGCTTTCATGTTCAGTCCTTTAGTCTAGCGAACGGCGGATGTGGCCGATCTGGGAAACTTGCAATTATCTTGAATTGCGTGGCCGCTTGCAAGAGGATTCTTGGCAGCCTGCTCCCCCGCGACCGGCGGCGTATCCCCCCTCGGTTATAATGCCCCGTTTCCCAGCACCGCTTTCCGTTCCCGATGACCGCTATCCTTTGCCTCAAGGGCGATTCAGCCCTTTCTGCCTTCCGCCTGCAACGTCTGCAAGACCGCTTGAAGGCGGCGGTGGGCGAGGTCAGCGGAGTGGCTGCCGACTACTGGCATGTGACGGCATTGCGGCGCGCCCTGGCGGAAGACGAGCGCCGGCGCCTGGGCGCGCTGTTGGAAGAGCGCGAAGCCGGAGGCGAGGCGGGAGAGTTGTTTCTGGTGGTGCCGCGCATCGGCACCATCTCCCCATGGTCGTCGAAAGCTACCGACATCGCTTGGAACTGCGGCCTGGAGGCGGTGGAGCGCATCGAGCGGGGCATCGCCTACCGAGTGACCCTGGCGGGCGGCCGGGCGCTTACCGGCGACGAGCGGCGTGCCCTATCCGCACTGCTGCACGATCGGATGACCGAAGCCGTGCTGGGCAGTTTCGACGCCGCCCAGGAGTTGTTCCGCCACTTTGCGCCGCGGCCGCTGGCCTCGGTGGACGTGCTGGCCGGCGGCCGGCCGGCTCTGGTGGAGGCCAATGGTAGCCTGGGCCTGGCGCTGTCGGAAGACGAGATCGATTATCTTCTCGATATTTTCGTCAAGGCCGGGCGCAACCCCACCGACGTCGAATTGATGATGTTCGCCCAGGCCAATTCGGAACACTGCCGCCACAAGATTTTCAACGCCTCCTGGGTCATCGACGGCGAGCCCCGGAACAAGACCCTGTTCGGCATGATCCGCGAGACCCATCAGGCCCACCCGCAGGGCACCGTGATGGCCTACTCCGACAATGCCTCGATCATCGAAGGCGCCGAGGTGCCGCGCTTCTATCCGGGTCCGGACGGCACCTACGGCTACCGGCAGGAGCTGACCCACATCCTGACCAAGGTGGAGACCCATAACCACCCCACCGCCATTTCACCCTTCCCGGGCGCCTCCACCGGCTCGGGCGGCGAAATCCGCGACGAGGGAGCCACCGGCCGCGGTTCCAAGCCCAAGGCTGGCTTGTGCGGTTTCTCGGTGTCCAACCTCAATCTGCCGGAGGCGCCGCAACCCTGGGAGCGGCCCTACGGGCGGCCGTCGCGGATCGCCTCGGCCCTGGACATCATGATCGAGGGGCCCATCGGCGCCGCGGCCTTCAACAACGAATTCGGCCGCCCCAACCTGGCCGGGTATTTCCGGACCTTTGAGCAGGCGGTGGGCGATTCCGTACGCGGCTATCACAAGCCGATCATGATCGCCGGCGGCATCGGCAGCATCCAGGCCGAGCAGTCCTTCAAAGTGGCGACCTTTCCGCCCGGTACCTGCTTCGTCCAGCTCGGCGGGCCGGGAATGCTCATCGGCCTGGGAGGTGGGGCCGCGTCGTCGATGAGCGCCGGGGTCAATACCGAGGATCTCGACTTTGCATCGGTGCAGCGGGGCAATCCGGAAATCCAGCGCCGCGCCCAGGAGGTCATCGACCGCTGCTGGCAGATGGGCAGCCCCAAAGGGGACGGATCGCAACCGGGAGACGGCAACCCCATCCTGTCGGTCCACGACGTGGGCGCCGGCGGGGTCTCCAATGCCCTGCCGGAGCTGGCCCATTCCGGTGGCGTCGGCGCCCGTTTCGAGTTGCGTCGGGTGCCCATCGAGGAGCCCGGCATGTCGCCGGCGGAAATCTGGTCCAACGAATCCCAGGAGCGCTACGTCCTCGCCCTGCCTCCGGGGCGCATCGCCGAATTCGCCGCCCTCTGCGCCCGGGAGCGCTGTCCCTTCGCGGTGGTCGGCGAGGCCACCGCCGACGGCCACCTGACGGTCACCGACGCTCATTTCGGGGTCAATCCGGTGGATATGGAAATGGAGGCGCTGCTCGGCAAGCCGCCACGCATGACCCGGGACGTCGCCAGCCTGCCGCCGCTTTTCGTCCCCTTCGATGCCGTTGCCCTGGAACTGAAGGAGGCGGCCTATCGGGTGCTGCGCTTGCCCACGGTGGCCGACAAGACCTTCCTGATATCGATTGGCGACCGCTCGGTGGGCGGCATGACCGCCCGCGACCAGATGATCGGTCCCTGGCAGGTGCCGGTGGCCGATGTGGCGGTAACCACCATGGCCTACCAGGGCTTCCTCGGCGAAGCCTTCGCCCTCGGCGAACGGACTCCGGTGGCGGTCCTCGACGCCCCGGCCTCGGGCCGCATGGCGGTGGGGGAGGCGATCACCAACCTGGCTGCCGCCGACGTGGGCGAGCTGGGCCGGGTCAAACTCTCCGCCAACTGGATGGCGCCCTGCGGCGTTCCCGGCGAAGATGCGCGGCTCTATGCCACCGTCGCTGCCGTGTCCGACCTGTGCAAGGCCCTCGGCGTGTCGATTCCTGTCGGCAAGGATTCGCTGTCCATGCGGACCGCCTGGGAGGAGGACGGTGAGAAGAAGCAGGTGGTGTCCCCCCTTTCGCTGATCGTCACCGCCTTTGCTCCGGTTGACGACGTGCGCCGCACGTTGACGCCCCAGTTGCGCACCGACTGCGGTGAAAGCGAACTGCTCCTCCTCGATCTGGGTAAGAACCGCCTCGGGGGCTCGGCCCTCGCCCAGGTCTATAACGCCACCGGCAGCGATGCCCCGGACTTGGACGATCCCACCCGCCTGAAGGGCCTCTTCGATGCCGTCCAGCGGCTCAAGCGCGAAGGGCTGGTGCTGGCCTACCATGACCGTTCCGACGGCGGACTGTTCGCCGCCGCCTGCGAAATGGCCTTCGCCGGCCACTGCGGCGTCACCCTGGACCTGGACGGCCTGTGCTACGACCCCCTGCTTCACGACGTCGATGGCAACGAGAAAAAGCCCGACCTGCTGGGCGGCCGCTCCTTCGAACTTCTGGTCCGCGCCCTCTTCAACGAGGAACTCGGCGCCCTGATCCAGACCCGCCGTGCCGACCGGGAGCGCATCACCCCGGTGCTGCGCGCCTGCGGGGTGACTTACCACTTTGTCGGCCACCCCAATACCGCCGACGAAATCCGGGTGGTGAGAAATGCCCGCAAGGTCCTCCGGGAGACCCGGGTGGACCTGCACCGGGCCTGGTCCGAGACCAGCTACCGCATGCAGGCCCGGCGGGACAATCCGGTCTGCGCCCAACAGGAATACGATCGCCTGCTCGACGTCGGCGATCCGGGCCTCTCGCCCCGGCTCGGTTTCGATCCGGCAGACGATATCTCGGCCGCCTACATCGCCATCGGTCACCGTCCGCCCATGGCCATTCTGCGGGAACAGGGGGTCAACAGCCATTACGAAATGGCCGCCGCCTTCGACCGCGCCGGGTTCAAGGCGGTGGACGTCCATATGAGCGATCTCCTGGCCGGCCGCGTGCGCCTGAAAGACTTCAAGGGACTGGTCGCCTGCGGCGGATTCTCCTACGGCGACGTCCTGGGCGCCGGCCTGGGCTGGGCGCGGACCATCCTCATGCATGGCGGCTGCCGCGACGAATTTGCCGCCTTCTTCGATCGCGGCGATACCTTCGCCCTGGGCGTCTGCAATGGCTGCCAGATGATGAGCGCCCTCAAGGACCTCATCCCCGGTGCCCGGCATTGGCCGGCCTTCCGGCGCAACACCGTCGAGCAATTCGAGGCCCGCTTCGTGCTGACCGAGGTGCTCGGATCGCCCTCCCTTTTCTTCGCCGGCATGGAGGGCTCGCGCATTCCCATCGTCGTCTCCCATGGCGAGGGGCGAGCGGTATTCGAAACGCCGGAGGATCACGCCAAGGCGCTGGCGGCACTGCGCTACGTCGATCACCGCGGGGAAGCCACCGAAATCTACCCGTACAATCCCAACGGCTCCCCCGGCGGCGTCACCGCCGTCACGACCCAGGACGGGCGCTTCACAGTAATGATGCCCCACCCCGAGCGGGTCTTCCGCACCGTCCAGATGTCCTGGCACCCGG
>SSTA01000116.1 GCA_009469685.1 Azonexaceae bacterium
GGGATGATGGCGGCGCGCGGCTTGCGCGTGCTGGCGCTGGCGCGGCGCGCGATGGGCGAGTCCGAGGTCTTGGAGGAAACCACGCCGGCAGCCGGACTGGTGCTGCTCGGCCTGGCCGGCATGATCGACCCGCCGCGCACGCAGGCCATCGCCGCGGTGCGCGCCTGCCATGCCGCAGGCATCAAGGTGAAGATGATCACTGGCGACCACGCCGGCACCGCGCAGGCGGTGGCGGCGCAAGTCGGCATCGGCGGCGGTCCGTCACCCGGGGTACTCACCGGGCGCGAACTGGCCGCGATGGACGACGCCGCGCTGTCGGCCGCCGCGCGGGAATGCGATGTCTTCGCCCGCGTCGAGCCCGAGCAGAAGCTGCGCCTGGTGCGCGCGCTGCAGGCACGCGGCGACGTGGTGGCGATGACCGGCGACGGCGTCAACGACGCCCCGGCGCTGAAATCCGCCGACATCGGCATCGCCATGGGCCTCTCCGGCACCGACGTGGCCAAGGAAGCGGCGGCGATGGTGCTCACCGACGACAACTTCGCCACCATCGAGGCGGCGGTCGAGGAAGGCCGCGGCATCTATGACAACCTGGTGAAGTTCATCACCTGGACGTTGCCGACCAACATCGGCGAGGGGCTGGTGATCCTCGCCGCGATCCTGGTCGGGGCCACGCTGCCGATCACGCCGCTGCAGATCCTCTGGATCAACATGACCACCGCCGTGCTGCTGGGCCTGCCGCTGGCCTTCGAACCCGCTGAAGAAGGCATCATGCGTCGCCCGCCGCGCCCGCCCGCGCAGCCCATCCTCGACGCCGTGCTGGTCGAGCGCATCCTGCTGGTCGGCGCCTTGATGCTGGCGGGCTCGTTCGGCCTGTTCCTGCTCGCGCTCGAACAAGGCGCCGAAATGGCTCAGGCGCGCACTGTCGCGGTGAACGTGTTCGTCGCCATCGAGACGGTCTACCTCTTCAACTGCCGCTCGCTCAGGCGGCCGCTGCTCTCGCTGGCACCGTTCTCCAATCCCTGGGGCTGGTGGGGCGCGGCGGCGATGGCCGTGCTGCAAGGCGCACTGACCTACTGGCCGCCGCTCAACGCCGCCTTCGGCACCGCCCCGCTCGGGGCCGCCGACTGGGCGCGGATCGCCGCCGTGGCGCTGGTGGCGCTATTGATCATCGAAGCCGAAAAGCGCCTGCGCCGCTGACGCGCCGCAGCGTGCCTTGGTCGCGGCTTGGGCGTAGGCTGTTGCCATGCGCCTGTTCATCCGCCATCCGGTAAGCATACCGATCGAAGTCGCCGACGTCGGCCGCCATGCCGACGACCATGACCTCGAGGCCTATTCCCTGGGCCAGGGCGGGCTCGCCTTCCGCTGCGAATGCGGCTTGGCCACCGGCACGCACGTGCGCCTGCGCATTCCCTGGGTCGAGCCCGCGTTCGAAAGCGAGGCGCGGGTGGTGTGGTGCCACGAGCACGCCGGCGGCGCCGAACTGGGCGTCGAGTTCCTCAACACCGACGACGCCTTTCGAGCCCGCATGGTGGCGCAGGTCTGCCATATCGAGGACTACCGGCGCGGCATGCGCGAGACCGAGGGACGAGAGCTTTCGGCCGAGGCAGCGGCCCATGAATGGCTGGCGAAGTACGCCGCGCGCTTTCCCAATCCCGGGGCTTCCGCGCTGAATTGACGTCAGGGGCCTATCCGGTTGCCTCGGATTTTCGAGCGCAGCGAGGCAACCAGGAACCCCCCGCGAGGGGGCAAAGGGGGGCGGGCGTTTGGAGAAGGACTGGCTCTTGTGATGCGGGAGGTGTTTCCCGCATCGTGTAGGTCAGTCCTTGCGCGCTTCGTAGCTGGAGACGCTGACCCCGGCATGACCGAGGAATTCGCGCAATTGCTTGATCAGGTTGCGGTCGCAACTGTTGCCGTGGTGCGGGTGGTGGAGGAAGACTTCCGCCCGGTTGAGCACGACGCGAAAGCGCGCGCCGTGGGCCGGTTCGATGGTTGCGCCGAGGTGCGACAACAGGGACTCGACCTCGCGCCAGTGGATGTTGCCGCTGATCGGGTCGTGGTAGATCGCGCGCAGCAGGGTGAGGTGCTTGTGGCTCATGGCAGGCTCGCTTGCGGTGTCGCCGAGGGATGAATAGGCCTATTATCCCTCGGCGGCGGCTGCCGGGCGCCAAGTGCCTGACTGCCTCCCGTCACGCAAAGGAGACCCGATGCCCGCCGACAAAAGCAGCCAGCGCCTCGATGCCGTGGTCGCTGGCGCGCGCCGCGCCGCCGAGGCGCGCGAAGCCGACTACCGCGAACGCGCGCTCGCCATCTACCCCTGGGTCTGCGGCCGTTGCGCCCGCGAGTTCACCCGCGCCAACCTGCGCGAACTGACCGTCCATCACCGCAACCACAACCACCACGACAACCCGGCGGACGGCAGCAAC
>SSTA01000117.1 GCA_009469685.1 Azonexaceae bacterium
ACCGAGGGCTATCTGCGGGCTTCCGAGTTCTCCCGTGAGCGCATCGAGGATCTGTCGCAGCACCTCAAAGTAGGCGACGAAGTCGAGGCCATGATCATCAACGTCGATCGCAAGACCCGCGGCATCAACTTGTCGATCAAGGCGAAAGACCAGGCTGAGCAGCACGAAGCCATGCAAAAACTGGCCTCGGAGTCGTCCTCCGCCGCTTCCGGAACGACCAATCTGGGAGCGCTACTCAAGGCCAAGCTGAACCAGCAGGGCTGATGAAGGCGCAAGGCATGACCAAATCCGAGCTTATCGCCCGGCTGGCGGAAAGATTCCCGCAGCTGGTCGCCAAGGACGCCGATTTCGCGGTGAAGATGATCCTCGATGCGATGTCCGAAGCACTAGTGCGGGGTGATCGCATCGAAATCCGCGGATTCGGCAGCTTTGCGCTCAACTATCGCCCACCCCGGGTTGGTCGCAATCCGAAGTCGGGCGATAAGGTCAGCGTACCGGCCAAGTGGGTTCCCCACTTCAAAGCTGGAAAAGAGCTGCGCGAGCGGGTGGATAAGGCCATCTGAAGCGCGTTTTGGCGCAATGTGTTAGATTTCCGGCGGTGGCCAAGGCCACCGCCTTTTTTATGCCATGAATGCGCTGACCTGGGCTGTACGGCTCTCTATATTTCTCCTGCTGTTCGTTTTCGCCGTTGCCAATACAGAGCCGGTAGCGGTTCGTTTCGTTCTTGGGCAGGTATGGCATGCGCCGCTCGTCATCGTTTTGCTCCTGTTCTTTTCCGCGGGGGCTCTTCTTGGCGTGCTCTCCATGTTGCCCATCCTCTATCGCCAGCGCCGCGAAATCGCACGTCTCAAGAGGGCTGAAGGAGAGGAAGGCACCACCATTTCCGCGCCATGAGCGAGATTTTCAATTACTGGCAACTCCTGCTGATCCCTTTGTTTTTTGGTTTGGGCTGGGCAGCAGCCCGAATCGACATTCGGCAGGTGGTGCACGAATCGCGGGCACTGCCTCGATCCTATTTCCAGGGGCTCAATTTCCTATTGAATGAGCAGCCGGACAAGGCGATCGATTCCTTCCTGGAAGTCGCCAAGATCGATCCCCAGACGGTAGAGCTGCACTTTGCCCTGGGGAATCTCTTTCGCCGCCGCGGTGAGACAGAACGGGCCATCCGCATGCACGAAAATCTCATCGAGCGCGGAGACCTGGACGAGGTTTTTCGGCTCCAAGCCCTCCTTGAACTCGGCCAGGATTACCTCAAGGCTGGGCTTCTGGATCGCGCCGAAGCTATCTTCAATCGCTTGCTCGGAACCGCCAGGGACGAGGAGGCGAAGCGAAATCTCCTCGAAATCTATCAGGTTGAGAAGGAGTGGCAAAAAGCTGTAGATGTGGCCCGGGAATTGCCAGGCGCAGCTTCGCAGAAGGATATTGCAGAGTACTACTGTGAGCTTGCTGCGGGCGAAATCATACGTTCCAGACCCGATCCTGCGCGTGAATATCTGGAGACGGCGCTGCAGCACAATCGAAAATGTGTGCGGGCGAGCTTGCTACAAGGCGATCTGCTCGTCCAGGAGGGTCGCCTCGGCGAGGCAATCGAGGCTTGGCAACGCATCGAGCAGCAGGATCCAGCTTTTCTCTCGCTGATTGCACAGAGATTGCTTGAGGCCTATCGGACCGGAGAACGCCGGGACGAAGGGATCGCGCTGCTGAGGGGGTATCTGGAGCGTTACCCGTCCCTTGACCTGCTGGATGTCGTTTATCAGCTCGTCCTTGAAAGCGGCGGATCCGAGGCAGCGTACCGACTGGTCCGCGATGAACTGCAGCGTAATCCTACGCTGGTCGGTCTGGAAAAGCTCATGAGCGCCCGCCTTCCCTTGGTTGCCCCGGAAACCCGTAGCGATCTCGAATTGGCGAAGAGCATCGTTCAAGGCTACACCAAGCGCCTATCCCGCTACCAGTGCAATGCCTGCGGGTTCAAGGCGAGACAGTTTTATTGGCGCTGTCCCGCTTGCGGTGGCTGGGAAACCTATCCTCCCAAGCGTAGCGAAGAGTTCGATCTGGCTTTATAGGATATTCATGATTCCTCACGAAATTTACTTCTCTGCCCAAGGGAACTGGTCTCGGGTCGGGGAACCCTCGGCCGTTATCCATCCGATTGGAGCTTGCTGCTGATGCAACGTCTGGACAGCCTGGGAGGCTGCCGTCTCCTCATCGTGGGAGACGTCATGCTGGATCGTTACTGGTTTGGCGAGGTAAGCCGGATTTCTCCTGAGGCGCCGGTCCCAGTGGTCAAAGTTGAAAGGCTAGAGGAGCGTCTGGGTGGCGCGGCCAACGTGGCCCGCAACGCGGCAGCTTTAGGGGGAATCATCACCTTGTTGTCGGTCGTTGGTGACGACGAAGCCGGCCGATCCTTGGGGCAACTTCTCAGCGATGCCGGGATCCAAGCTGGCTTGCAAATCGATCGCCAAATTGATACCACCGTGAAGCTTCGGGTCATAGGACGGCAACAGCAATTATTGCGCATCGATTTTGAAACCACGCCATCCCACGAAGTGCTGCGCGCCAAACTGGAAGATTTTGAAGAGCGCCTTCAGGATTGCGATGTCGTCGTGCTTTCGGACTATGGTAAGGGCGGACTCACCCACATTGCCGAAATGATCCGACTGGCGCGGGCTGCTGACAAACCTGTCCTGGTCGACCCCAAAGGCGATGAGTACGCGAAATACGCGGGTGCGACAATCATCACTCCCAACCGCTCGGAACTGCGCCAGGTCGTAGGGCGATGGGGCAGTGAGGAGGAACTCGCCACCAAGGCCCAGACGCTACGGCGCCGTTTGGGGCTCGATGCGTTGCTCGTGACGCGGAGCGAAGAGGGCATGACGCTCTACCGGGATGACGAGATCATCCATGAGGCCGCTCAAGCCCGCGAGGTCTTCGATGTCTCCGGCGCGGGGGATACGGTCATCGCCACCCTGGCGATGCTGATTGCCGCCGGGGCGTCGTGGGACGAGGCGGTGCGGGTTGCCAACCTGGCCGCCGGTATCGTGGTCGGCAAGCTGGGTACGGCTGTCGTGACCCGACACGAGCTCGAATCCGTTCTATAAGGATCATTCATGTACACCATCGTTACGGGCGCTGCAGGCTTTATCGGATCCAACGTCGTCAAGGCGCTCAATGATCGCGGAAATTCCCGCATCATCGCCGTGGACAACCTTACCAAAGCCGAGAAATTCAGGAATCTGGTCGATTGCGAGATCGTCGATTACCTGGACAAGGAAGACTTCATCGAGCGTCTCCAGGCCGGCCATTTCGATGGCGAAATCGACGCCGTCCTCCACCAGGGGGCATGTTCGGACACCATGGAAACCGATGGCCGCTACATGATGGAAAACAACTTCCGGTATTCCACGATTCTGCTCGATTGGTGCCTGGACCAGGATGTCCAGTTCCTCTACGCATCGAGTGCAGCCACCTACGGCGGTGGTCAGGCGTTCAGAGAGGAGCCAGCCTGCGAGAACCCGCTGAACGTCTATGGCTACTCCAAGTTCCTCTTCGATCAGGTCGTTCGCCAGCGCTTGGCAGCGGGAGTTGCTTCGCAGGTTGTGGGCTTCCGCTATTTCAACGTCTATGGGCCGCGCGAGAACCACAAGGGAAGGATGGCCTCCGTCGCCTTCCATCACTTCAACGAGTTCCGTCGTGAAGGGCGCGTCAAGCTGTTCGAGGGCTCTCATGGTTACGGTAACGGTGAGCAAAAACGGGACTTCGTTTTCGTCGGAGACGTCGCCAAGGTCAATATGTTCTTTCTGGACCACCCCGAAAGGAAAGGCATATTTAATGTCGGGTCAGGACGTGCCCAGAGTTTCAACGATGTTGCGCTATCGACGGTCAATAGTTGTCGCCGGCTGGCGGGCAATGCGCTGTTGAGCCTAGACGAGATTCTCAAGCAGGGACTCTTGGAATACGTCCCTTTCCCAGATGCCTTGAAGGGAAAGTATCAGGCCTTCACCGAGGCCGATCTCAGCCGCTTGCGCCAGGCAGGGTATACGGAGGCCATGGCTACCGTGGAAGAAGGCGTTGAGCAATACGTCGAGTGGTTGAGCAAGCATGTATAAGACTCTCGAAGATTTTGTCGGCAACACTCCGTTGGTTCGCCTGACAAGACTACCGGGCCCCGAGATCGATCGTCGAGGCGCTGTGGTATTGGCGAAACTTGAGGGCAATAATCCGGCGGGTTCGGTCAAGGACCGACCGGCGCTGTCGATGATCCGTCATGCTGAAACGCGGGGACTCATCCGCCCTGGCGATACCTTGATCGAAGCGACCTCTGGAAACACGGGTATCGCGCTCGCCATGGCAGCGGCCATGAAAGGCTACCGGATGATTCTGGTGATGCCTGAGAATCAGAGCCTGGAGCGCCGCCAGACCATGCGCGCTTTTGGTGCCGAGCTGGTCCTGACTCCGCGGGACGGGGGAATGGAGCTTGCTCGGGATGTCGCCGAAAGGATGCGCGATGAGGGCAAGGGGATCATCCTCGACCAGTTTGCCAACCCGGATAACCCCCTGGCTCACTACGAGGGAACAGGTCCGGAGATATGGCGCGACACCGGTGGAAAGATCACCCATTTCGTGTCCAGCATGGGAACCACCGGCACTATCATGGGGACTTCCCGTTTTCTGAAGGAGAAGAATCCGGCGATCCAGATCGTCGGATGCCAACCCGAGGAAGGAAGCCAGATTCCCGGCATCCGAAAGTGGCCTGAAGCCTACCTTCCCAAGATATTCGACCGATCGCGGGTTGATGTGGTCGAGAACGTCAGCCAGGCTGATGCCGAAGCGATGACGCGACGACTGGCGCGAGAAGAAGGCATTTTCTCGGGTATTTCATCTGGCGGGGCAGTTGCGGTAGCCTTGCGCCTGGCGGCGACTCTTGACAAGGCAGTGATCGTCACGGTGATCTGCGATCGGGGCGATCGCTATCTTTCCACAGGCGTCTTTCCCGCTTGATGCACTCCCCGATTCTGGTATTCGATATCGAGACCATTCCGGATGTGTCCGGACTGCGTCGGATCCATGCCCTGTCGCAAGATCTCTCCGACGCCGAAGTCGCCGAACTCGCATTTCAGCAGCGTCGGGCCAGGACCGGCTCCGACTTTCTCCCCCACCATCTCCATCGGGTTGTGACCATTTCCTGCCTTTTGCGGGCCGGTGAGACGTTTCGCGTTTGGTCCCTCTCTGAGCCCGATCATGGCGAGGCTGAGATTCTTCAGCGTTTCTTTGACGGAGTAGAGAAATTCACTCCCCGACTCGTGTCGTGGAACGGGGGTGGCTTCGATCTTCCTGTGCTTCACTATCGAGGGCTTCTCCACGGCGTTGCCGCACCGCGCTATTGGGACTTGGGAGACGGTAATTACTCAGACAGTCGCGAGTTCAAATGGAACAACTACATCAGCCGCTATCACACTCGGCACCTGGACCTCATGGACCTTCTCGCTCTGTACCAGCCCAGGGCCAACGCTCCTCTTGACGAGTTGGCGAAACTCATGGGTTTTCCGGGAAAGGTCGGAATGGACGGCAGCAAAGTCTGGGAAGCCTGGCTGGCGGGGCGTAGTGCAGAAATCCGAGATTACTGCGAGACCGATGTCGTCAATACCTACTTGGTCTATAACCGTTTTCGCCGCATGCGGGGTGAGCTGACGCCCGAGGAGGAAGTTCGCGAGATCGAGTTCGTGCGCAGTCATTTGTCTTCCCTTCATGCTGTGCACTGGATCGAATTCAATGCCGGCTTCGCGTGACTATCGCGAGCATCAGGCCTTGGAATCCATAGAAAATAGGTGAATATCTCATGAAAATTGGCATCGCCGGAACGGGATACGTCGGGTTGTCGAATGCCATGCTGCTCGCTCAGAACCATGAGGTCGTGGCACTGGATGTCGTCCCCGAGAGGGTCGCGAAACTTCAAGCGAAGCAGTCGCCGATCATTGACCGGGAAATCGAGGAATTCCTTCTGAATCGTCCCCTCAATTTCCGGGCAACGCTGGACGCGCGCAATGCCTATGAGGGTGCGGATTATGTGATCGTCGCCACACCGACCGACTACGATCCTGAAACGAATTACTTCAACACCCGCACCGTCGAGGCAGTCGTCAAGGAGGTCACGGCGATCAACCCGGAAGCGATCATCGTCATCAAGTCGACGGTTCCGGTCGGCTACACCGAGAAGTTGCGCGCTCAGACCGGTAGCGATCGGATCCTTTTCTCACCGGAATTCCTGCGCGAGGGAAGGGCACTCCACGACAATCTCCACCCCTCGCGGATCATCGTCGGTGAGCGCTCGGAAAGAGCTCGCCGGTTTGCAGATCTCCTCCTCGAGGGTGCCGAGAGCAAGGATGTCCCGATACTGCTAACGGGGTCGACCGAGGCTGAGGCAATCAAGCTTTTCGCCAATACCTTCCTCGCAATGCGGGTAGCTTATTTCAACGAATTGGATACCTATGCGGCATCCCATGGGCTCGATACTCGCCAGATCGTCGAAGGGGTGTGCCTAGACCCGAGAATCGGCAGCCACTACAACAATCCCTCCTTTGGCTATGGAGGCTACTGTTTGCCCAAAGACACAAAGCAGTTGCTCGCCAACTACCGCGATGTCCCACAGAATCTGATCCACGCGATCGTCGAATCCAACACCACGCGCAAGGACTTCGTGGCGGATAGCATTCTGCGGCTAAAGCCCAAGGTTGTTGGGGTTTACCGTCTGATTATGAAGGCGGCGTCGGACAATTTTCGCGCGTCCAGCATTCAGGGCATCATGAAGCGCATCAAGGCCAAAGGAGTCGAGGTCATTGTTTACGAGCCGGTCCTGACCTCCGAAGAGTTTTTCAATTCCAGAGTGGTGGTCGACTTTCAGGAGTTCAAGGAGCGCTCCGACGTCATCGTTGCCAACCGCATGACCAGCGAACTCGACGACGTTGCCCACAAGGTCTACACCCGGGACCTGTTCGGTCGGGACTGAAGGCTGATTCCGGCGCGCAGGTGCGCAGCATGGTGAAGTGCGAGCCCGACTCATGTTGACTATCGTTCGCCCATCGGTATAATGCGCGGCTCCTCAGGCGCATAGCTCAGTTGGTTAGAGCACCACCTTGACATGGTGGGGGTCGGTGGTTCGAATCCACTTGCGCCTACCAGATTCCTTGACGGAGCGATTCCATGATTTTCCGAACTAGCATCTCTGAAGTTCTGAAACCGTAACGAGTCAGCTTGCGTTGAACTAAAAAGTGCGGCTCGTCCGCACTTTTTTTTTCCCCGAGGCCAGGAACATGCCTGAAGTCAAATTACCCGATGGCTCCATCCGCTCTTATCCCGATCCGCTGACGGTGGCCGACGTTGCCGCCAGCATAGGTGCAGGTCTGGCCAAGGCTGCGCTAGCGGGGAAGGTCGACGGAAAATTGGTCGATACCTCCTTTGTCATTGACCGCAATGTGGAACTGGCTATCGTCACCGACCGTGATGCCGAGGGCCTGGAGATCATCCGCCACTCCACGGCTCACCTGCTGGCCTACGCGGTGAAGGAGCTCTTCCCGGATGCCCAAGTCACCATCGGACCGGTCATCGAGAACGGTTTCTACTACGATTTCGCCTATAAGCGCCCGTTTACTCCGGAAGACCTGGAAGCCATCGAAAAGCGCATGGCCGAACTCGCCAAGAGAGATATTCCTGTCACTCGTGAGGTCTGGGAGCGGGACGAAGCGATCCAATTCTTCCTCGGCCAGGGGGAGAAGTACAAAGCCGAACTGATCAAGGCCATTCCCGCTGGCGAGCAGGTCTCCCTTTACCGGGAGGGAAACTTCATTGACCTCTGCCGCGGTCCCCATGTGCCGACCACCTCCAAGCTCAAGGTCTTCAAGCTCATGAAGGTGGCTGGTGCATACTGGCGCGGCGACTCCAAGAACGAGATGCTCCAGCGCATCTACGGCACCGCTTGGGCGAAGAAGGAAGAGCTGGAAGCCTACCTGCACATGCTGGAAGAGGCCGAGAAACGCGATCACCGCCGTCTGGGCAAGCAGTACGATCTTTTCCACATGCAGGATGAAGCGCCCGGCCTGGTTTTCTGGCATCCCAAGGGCTGGGCCGTCTGGCAGGAGATCGAGCAGTACATGCGGGCCGTCTATCGCGACAACGGCTACCAGGAAGTACGCTGTCCTCAGATCCTCGACCGCAGTCTGTGGGAGAAATCCGGACATTGGGAGCACTACAAGGGCAACATGTTCACCACGTCCTCGGAAAATCGGGACTATGCGGTGAAACCCATGAACTGCCCGGGCCATGTGCAGGTATTCAATTCCCACCTGCGTTCCTACCGCGACTTGCCTCTACGCTATGGCGAATTCGGCTCCTGCCACCGCAACGAGGCCTCGGGTGCCTTACATGGCTTGATGCGGGTGCGGGGCTTTGTCCAGGATGACGGCCACATCTTCTGTACCGAGGACCAGATTGAGGCCGAGGTGACAGCTTTCAATGCACTGGTGAAGAAGGTTTACGGGGACTTCGGTTTCCACGATGTAGCCGTCAAATTGGCACTACGCCCTGAGGGACGGGTAGGTTCCGACGAGGTGTGGGATAAAGCTGAGGCCGCCCTGCGTCAGGGGCTGCGCGCTTCCGGACTGGAATGGACGGAATTGCCCGGGGAGGGTGCTTTTTACGGCCCCAAGATCGAATTCCACATCAAGGATGCCATCGGTCGTTCCTGGCAGTGCGGGACCATGCAGGTCGACTTCTCCATGCCAGGTCGCCTCGGGGCGGAATACGTGGCGGGCGATGACATCCGCCGCCCGCCGGTCATGTTGCACCGGGCCATCCTTGGGTCTCTGGAGCGCTTCATCGGCATCCTGATCGAAAATTACGCGGGCGCGCTCCCGCTTTGGCTGGCTCCCTTGCAGGCGGTCGTCCTCAATATCTCGGAAAAACAATCTGATTACGCTGGCAATGTTGCGCAAAAGCTGCATCAGGCGGGCTTCCGCGCCGAGGCCGATTTGCGCAACGAGAAAATTACCTATAAAATTCGAGAACATAGCTTGAACCGGCTCCCTTACCAGCTCGTCGTGGGCGATAAGGAAAAGGAAGCCGGACTGGTGGCCGTGCGTACCCGCGGCGGTCAGGATCTAGGGCAGATGCCCGTTGATGACCTGATCGAGCGACTTCGGAGGGAAGTCGCTGCGCGAAGTGGCACGGCTTAGTTTTTGTCGTTTTCAGGAGTTTGACCATCGCTCAGAACAAGGCGAATCGCCTCAACGAAGAAATCACGGTGCCGGAAAT
>SSTA01000118.1 GCA_009469685.1 Azonexaceae bacterium
CAGAGGCAGATGAGGTAAGTCCATGCGCCCCCGCCGCCTGAAAAACGAGATCAACGTGGTCCCCTACATCGACGTCATGCTGGTGCTCCTGGTCATCTTCATGGTGGCGGCGCCGATGATGACCACCGGCAGCATCGACCTACCGAGCGTCGGCAAGGCCTCGCAGGTGCCCACCGCCCCCCTGGAGGTCGGCATCAAGGCCGATCTCACCCTCACCCTCACCGACCGTGCCGGCAAGGGCGTCGAAACCCCCCTTAGCCGCAGCGAGTTGAAGGCTGCCCTGGCTGCCGCCCAGGAGAAGAATCCGGACCAACCGGTGCTTATCGTGGGGGACAAGAGTGTGAAATACGAGGCCGTCCTGTCGGTCATGGACGAACTCCAGCACGCCCAGGTCAAGCGTGTCGGCCTGCTGGTGCAGCCCCTGGGTAAATGATCCCGGATCAGCGCCCGGAACCCGGCCAGCGCTCCGCGCTGGTCCTCACCGTCCTCATGCATGTGGTGCTGGTGGCGGTGCTCTTCCTCGGCGTTCAATGGAAGCGCAGCCAGCCGGAATCGGTGGAAGTCGAACTGGTGTCGAGCCGCCCTGCTCCGCCCACCCCCGCGCGCCCGCCGCCTCCGGAACCAAAACCGGAACCGAAGCCGGAACCCAAGCCCCAGCCCAAGCCCGAACCTAAGCCCGAGATCAAGCCTCCCCCCAAGCCCGACATCGCGCTCAAGGAAGAGAAGAAGCCGCCCAAACCTGAGCCCAAGCCCGAACCCAAACCGGAACCCAAGGCCGACCCGTTCAAGGAAATGCTCGAGCGCGAAAAACGCGAGCAACTGCAGCGCGATCTCACCGCCCAGGCGCGGCGGGAAACCGAGATGAAGGCGGCCGCGGAAGCCGAGCAGCGAACGGCGGCCAGCCGCCGCGGGCTGGCCGACTGGGTGAGCAAGATCACGGGCAAGATCCGGGGCAACATGGTCCTGCCCCAGGGAATCCAGGGCAATCCCCAGGCCGAATTCTCGCTGACGCTGCTCCCTTCGGGGGAGGTCATGCAACCGGTGCGGCTCAAGAAATCTAGCGGGAATCCGGCCCTCGACGCCGCCATCGAGCGGGCCATCCTGAAATCCTCACCGCTGCCCAAGCCCGACGACCCGGCGGTGTTCCAACGCATGCTGGAAATCAAGTACAAACCCTACGAAGAGTAGAATCTCGCCAATTTTCAAGTCTTTGCCGCCTATGTCCGCCATTTCCCGCCGCCTTTTCCTGGGTTTTGCCCTGCTCCTCGCCGGAGCCGCTTCCGCCCAATTGTCCATCGAGATCACCGGCGCCGGAGCCAATCGCATTCCGGTGGCCATTGCCGATTTCGCCGGTGACGCCGGTCTCGCCCGCGCGCTGACTTCGGTCATCCGCGGCGATCTGGAGCGCAGCGGACTCTTCCGCCTCGTGGACACCTCCGGCGCCGCACTGAACGAATCGTCGGCCATCGATTTCGTCGACTGGAAAAACCGCGGTGCCGACGCCATTGCCGCCGGCAGCCTGGGAACCGCCCCCGACGGCCGCCTGGAGGCGCGTTTCCGCCTCCATGACGTGAATAAGCAAGTCACGCTGGGTGGCGCAGCCTACGTGACCTCCACTGCCCAGTTGCGGGCCGCCGGCCACCGCATCGCCGACGCCATCTACGAAAAACTCACCGGCGAGAAGGGCATTTTCTCGACCCGCATTGCCTACGTCGTCAAGTCCGCCGGTCGCTACGAGCTTCAGATTGCCGACGCCGACGGTCAGAATGCCCAGCCGGCCCTGGTTTCCAAGGAACCGATCATCTCGCCGACCTGGTCGCCGGACGGCAGCCGGGTGGCCTACGTCTCCTTTGAGAACAAGAAGCCAATCATCTTCGTCCATTCGCTGGCCACCGGAAAGCGGCAGGTCGTCGCCAATTTCAAGGGGTCCAATTCGGCTCCCGCGTGGTCGCCGGATGGTAGCCGCCTGGCCATCGTCCTCACCAAGGATGGCAATTCGCAGATCTACACGGTTGCCGCGGATGGAAGCGGGGTCCAGCGCCTCACGACGTCGCCGGCCATCGACACCGAACCCCGTTGGGCAGCCGACGGATCGGCCCTTTACTTTACTTCCGATCGCGGCGGCAGCCCCCAAATCTACCGCGCCGCCGCCGACGGCAGCGGTGCCCAGCGGGTCACCTTCGACGGAAGTTACAACGTTTCCCCGCGTCCCGCGCCGGATGGCAAGACGCTGGCCTACATCACCCGCCGCGAGGGTCGCTTCCAGCTCGCGGTGATGGATGTCGCCAGCCGTCAGGTCCAGGTGCTGACCGATTCGCACAAGGACGAGTCCCCCAGTTTCGCGCCCAATGGCCGCATGATCCTGATCGCCACGGAAATGGGCGGGCGGGGCGTGCTGTCTGCGGTGTCCTCCGACGGGCGCATCAAGCAACGCCTCAGCATTTCCGCCGGCGACGTGCGCGAGCCGGCCTGGGGCCCCTTCCTTCGTTGACCCACTTCTTCAAGCGGAGCTTCACCATGAACAAACTGATCGTTTCCCTTTTCGCCATCGCAGCGCTCCTTGCCGGTTGCGGCAACAATCCTCCGGCCGACCAGGGGCCGGCGGCTCCGGTCGAGAGCCGCGGTGCCGACTCAGGCACCGGCGTCGCCAAAGTCACTGTCGACAATGTCGACAGCAGCGGGCTGCCGCGGGAGCTCACCGACCCCAAGAGCATCCTCTCCAAGCGCAGCATCTACTTCGACCTCGACAAGTACGACATCAAGGACGAATACAAGGACCTGGTCGCCGCCCATGCCAAGTTCCTGAACGCCAATCGCGGTTTCAAGGTCCTGCTCCAGGGCAATACCGACGAACGCGGCAGCCGGGAGTACAACCTTTCCCTGGGCCAGAAACGTGCCGATGCGGTCAAGAAATCCCTGATCCTGCTGGGCGTCAAGGAAGACCAGGTCGAATCCGTGAGCCTGGGTAAGGAAAAGCCGTCCTGCACGGAATCCACCGAGGATTGCTGGAGCAAGAATCGCCGCGCCGACATCCTCTACAAAGGCCCGAGCGGCAAGGGCGAGTTCTGACCATGGCCGGCCTCCCTCATCGACTGAAGCCGGCGCTTCGGGCGACGGCCTGGTGTTTCATAGGCGCCGTGCTCGTCGGGACAGCGCCCACCGCCCGGGCTGGACTTTTCGACGACGACGAGGCCCGTCGCCAGATTTCCGACATCAAGACTCGCTTCGAGACGCGGTTTGACCAGCAGGCGCGGGCCCAACTCGACCTGGCCGGGCAAATTCAGAAGCTGATCGATGAGAATGCCCGCTTGCGCGGCCAGATCGAAACGCTGCAGTACGAACTCGATACGGCAAAGAAGCGACAACAGGATTTCTATCTCGACCTCGACACCCGGGTCCGCAAGCTCGAACCCCAGCCGGGAGCCAGCGCCGCCGCACCCGAAGCCGCTCCGGCGCAGGCCGCGAAACCGGCCGTGGATCCGGCAGCGGAGGGCCAGGAATACGAGGTGGCCCTCAATCATTTCAAGGCCAACCGCTTCAAGGAATCGGCCGCCGCCTTCGCGGCATTCCTGCAAAAACACCCGGAAAGCGACCTCGCTCCCAACGCCCAGTTCTGGCTCGGCAATGCCTGGTTCGCCCAGCGGGACTGCAAGAAAGCCATCGAAGCCCACAGCTACGTGGTAAGCAAGTGGCCGGACAGCCCCAAGGCGCCGGACTCGCTACTGGCCGTCGCCGGTTGCCAGCAGGAAATGGGCAACCCTGCCGGCGCCAAGCGCACCCTGGAGTCCCTGGTGAGCAAGTATCCGACTTCCCCGGCAGCCGAGAGCGCCCGGCAGAAACTCAAGAAGAAGTAGCGTTTGACCCTGCGTATCAGCGAGATCTTCTATTCGCTCCAAGGCGAGGCATCCCGCGTTGGACTGCCGACGGTGTTCATCCGATTGACCGGCTGCCCGCTGCGCTGTACGTGGTGCGATACCGCCTACGCCTTCACGGGTGGCAGCACGATGACGCTTGCAGGCATCCTGGATAGCGTCCGCGCTTACCCTACCCGGCAGGTGTGCGTAACGGGAGGCGAGCCCCTCGCGCAAAAGGGCTGCCTGCGCCTCCTGAAAGCCCTGTGCGATGCCGATTACAACGTTTCGCTGGAGACCTCCGGTGCTCTCGACATCGGATCGGTGGACCCGCGGGTTTCACGCATTGTCGATCTGAAAGCCCCAGGCTCTGGCGAAGCCGGGCGCAATCGCTGGGAAAACGTTGAACTCCTGCGTCCAGCAGACGAAGTCAAGATTGTCGTCGCCTCGCGCGACGATTACGAATGGGGTCGCGCGGTCCTTGCCGAGCGCGACCTCGCCAAGCGCTGTCCGGTCCTCTTCTCGCCCGCCCAGGGCTGCGTCGATCCCGCCGAGCTCGCGGGCTGGATCCTTGAAGACGGGCTACCTGTGCGCTTCCAGCTTCAACTCCACAAGATGCTTTGGGGTAACATGCGGGGGAAGTGACCGAGGAGCCGCCATGCCCGCCAATCGCCGCCAGTTCTCGCGTATACGGTTCCGTACCGATGCGCGGCTCTACCTCCCCAGCCTCGAAACCGACGTCGAAATCGTCGACCTTTCCCTGCGGGGCGCCTTGGTTGCCGCACCCGCGGAGGTCTACGCCGCCGTCGGCACGCCGTGCACCTTGCGCCTACGCCTCGACGAACTGGGGACCACCATCCGCATGGAAACCACGGTGGTCCATCGGGAAGGGGGCTATTACGGACTGCATTGCCGGGAAATCGACCTCGACAGCATCACCCACCTGCGCCGCCTGCTGGAATTGAATCTGGGCGACGAAGCGCTCCTGCACCGGGAACTCAACCGTCTCGGCGCCCCCTGATCGCGAAGGTGAAACGCGCGACCGCGGTCACCTCCGCCCCCGCCAGCTCCGCCGAACAGACTTCTGTGAGCTAGGGCGCGAAATTCCGGCGCGCCCCTCGGCAAACCGGCACTGGCTGAAGCGGGAGCTCGATGTGCGCCTGCTCCCCGCTTTTGGGCAATCGGCAACGGCAGTATAGTCGTCACTCATGAGCCAAGATTCATTCCCCGCCACCGTCTGCCCGGGAACTCCGCTGCTCTGCGCCACTGCCGGTCTGACCGGAGCTCTCGTCATGGTCATAGAGATCCTCGGCGCGCGGATCATCGGCCCCTTCTTCGGGGTCAGTCTGTACGTCTGGACCGCCCTGATCAGCGTCACGCTACTCGCCCTCGCTCTGGGTTACGCCGCGGGCGGATGGCTCGCCGACCGCCGCCCCAGTGCCGCCATCCTGTATCTGTTGATCGGAATGGCCGGCTGCTGGCTCGTGCTGCTCCCCTTGTTCAAAGCGCCGGTACTCGAGGCGACGATGGGGGCCGGCCTGCGCCTGGGAAGTTTCCTCGCCGCCTCGATGTTGTTTGGCATTCCCCTCGTCCTGCTCGGCTGCGTTTCTCCCTTCCTGTTGCGGCTCGCGGCATTGGATCTGGGCCGGATAGGGCGGACTGCGGGCCTGCTCTATGCCATTTCCACCGCAGGAAGTTTCGTGGGCGCCGCCGGCACCGGCTTCTATCTGCTCGGCAGTTTCGGCGTGATCGCCACCCTCCGCCTTTCCGGCGGCGCGCTGCTCATCCTCGCCTGCGTCTATTTCGCCGCCTCCCGTCAGTGGCGCGCCTTGCCCCTGGCCGCCGGCCTCCTTCCGCTGGTCTGGACACCCCCTACGACGCTGGAGGCGCGTCTGGTGGACGGAACTTCCGCACGCATCGTCTGGGCTCGCGACAGCTTCTACGGAGCGCTCAAGGTGGTCGAATATCAAGGCGGCGGGCTGCGGACCCGGGAATTGACTATCGATGGACTGATCCAGGGCGGTGTGGACGCCGTCAGCGGCCAATCGATTTACGAATACGCCTATCTCCTCGAGCGTTTGCCGCTGGCGCTGCGCCCTGGTGGCCGTAAGGTATTGATGGTCGGCCTCGGCACCGGCGTCGCCGCCCGGGCGCTCGCCGCGCGCGGCCTCGAGGTCGATGTCGTCGAACTCGATCCCCGCGTCCATGAGGCAGCGGTGCGCCACTTCGCCTTCCCTCCGACCATCCCGGTGGCCATCGAAGACGCCCGCACCTTCCTCGCCCAACACGGCAAGGCCTACGACTACCTGCTCATCGATGTCTTCAACGGAGACACCACGCCGGGCTACCTGCTCTCGCGGGAGGCCTTGCGCGCCGCCAAGGCGAGGTTGTCCCCTGGGGGTGTGCTGGCCTTCAACCTCATGGGCAGCACCGATCCCAAAGAGGGCATGCTGCCCAGCATCCTGGCGACCCTGAGCGAACAGTTTCGCACCGTGCGCGTTCAGCCGGCGGGAGTCAAGGCCGATGCAGTCTGGGGCAATTACGTGGTGCTGGCCAGCGACGGACCGGCAGAATACGCTCGCGCGCCGGACGCCGGCCAGATACACCCCCTGGCTGCCGACGTCCCCGCGCTGCTTCTGTCCCCCCCGCTCCCGATTCAATGGACTGGCGCTGCACCCTTGACCGACGATTTCAACCCCCTGGACCTGCGCGATTCGCGGCTCAAGGAATTGGTGCGTCGCGAGTTGCTGAACACGACGCCTCCGCCCATTCTTCACGCCCTGCCGGGCAATCTGGGCTAGCCCCCACTCGCTCCGCTGCGGCGCCGAAGAACCCGCCCCAGTCCGCGGGTGCGACGCGCCCCGGGCCCTCCATTCCTCCCGGAACACGAATGGCGTTATAGTCGCCAGCCATGATCAAGAAAGCCGTTGTTCTCCTCTCCGGCGGCCTCGACTCGGCGACCTGCCTTGCCATGGCCCGTCAGCAGGGTTTTGCCTGCCATTGCCTGTCCTTCGACTATGGCCAGCGTCACCGGGCCGAACTCGCAGCCGCCGCCACCGTCGCCCACGCCCTGGGGGCAACCGAGCATCGCGTCCTGGACCTGGGGCTCGCCCAATTCGGGGGCTCGGCCCTCACCGATGCCTCCATCGCCGTCCCCACCGCTGGAGTAAAACCGGGAATCCCGGTCACCTACGTCCCCGCCCGCAATACGGTCATGCTCTCCCTGGCCCTCGCCTGGGCCGAAGTCCTGGAGGCGCGAGACATTTTCGTGGGCGTCAATGCGGTGGATTACTCCGGTTATCCCGACTGCCGGCCGGAGTACATCGCGGCGTTCGAGCATCTGGCCAACCTGGCGACCAAGGCCGGCGTGGAGGGCAGCGCCTTCTCCGTTCATGCGCCCCTGATCCAGTTGACCAAGGCCCAGATCGTCGCCGCCGGCTCCGCTCTGGGGGTCGATTACGGCCTCACGGTGTCCTGCTATCAGGCCGATGACGCCGGCCGCGCGTGTGGCATCTGCGACTCCTGCCGCCTGCGCAGCGAGGGCTTTGCCGCCGCCGGACTCGCAGACCCGACGCGGTACGCCGGCTGATCCGCCATGTCACAGACCACCGTCGTCCTCGGCCTGGGCTTTGCCTGCGGCGCCGCCTTCGGCGCCCTTTCCCAGCGCACCCGGTTCTGTACCATGGGGGCGTTGGCCGACCTGGTCGCCATGGGCGACAGCAATCGCCTGCGCATGTGGCTGCTGGCGATGGCCACCGCCGTTATCGGCACCTTTCTGTTGCAGGCCGGCGGCCTTGTCGACCTGAGCAAATCCCTCTACCGGAGCGCGTCGTTGCCGTGGCTCTCGCACCTCGTGGGGGGAAGCGCTTTCGGCATCGGGATGGTCCTCGCGTCAGGTTGCGGCGCCCGCAGCCTGGTCCGCCTGGGAGCCGGAAATCTCAAGGCGGCGGTCGTTTTCCTGACGCTCGGCCTGAGCGCCGCGATGACCCTGCGCGGACTCCTCGCCCCCCTGCGGGTCGGCTGGCTCGATACGGCAGTCCTGCACTTCCCTGCAGGTCAACACCTGCCCGCCCTGCTGGCCGAATTCGGCCTCGACCCCGCCGCCTCCCTTGCCATCTGCAGCCTGATCGTCGGCGGCGGCCTGGCCGCCTACTCCCTCGCGGAGCGCGATTTTCGCCGCCGGGATCATCTCCTGGGCGGCATCGGCATCGGCCTGACCGTAGTGGCCGCCTGGTGGGCCAGCGCTCACCTGGGCTACGTCCCCGAAGATCCCGAAACACTCCAGGAAGCCTACTTGGCAACCCAGTCGGGCCGGCCTGAATCTCTGAGCTTCGTCGCTCCTTTTGCCCACACCCTGGATCTTCTGATGCTCTGGTCCGACACCAGCCGCAAGCTGAGCTTCGGGATCGCAGCCTGCGCGGGCGTCGTCTCGGGTGCGGCAGCCATGGCGCTGGCGGAAGGGAGTTTTCGCTGGGAAGGATTTGTGGGAACTGCCGACACCGGCCGCCACCTGATCGGCGGCCTTCTCATGGGCTTCGGCGGAGTCACTGCCCTCGGTTGCACCATAGGCCAAGGGATTAGCGGAATCTCGACCCTGGCCCTGGGTTCCTTCTTGACCCTGGCAGCCATTGCGGCCGGAGCTCTGGTCGCGCTGAAGCTCGAGTACCGCTTCTCCGGCGCAGCATGAGGCGATAGGCTGCGGTTTGACAGCCCCTGGCGCCCTCCTTATAATCGCGCCTCCCTGCTGGGTCGGTAGCTCAGTCGGTAGAGCAGCGGACTTTTAATCCGTTGGTCGCGAGTTCGAGTCTCGCCCGACCCACCACCCTCCGGGAAGTGCGCTAAAATCGCATCCGTTTCACAAGTTCTGGGTCGTTAG
>SSTA01000435.1 GCA_009469685.1 Azonexaceae bacterium
CAGGTAGCCGATATAGAGGAAGAGCAGGATCAACTCGGAAGTGAGCCGGGCATCCCACACCCACCAGGCCCCCCACATGGGTTTGCCCCAGAGGGCGCCGGTCCATAGCGAGAGAAAGGCCATCAGGGCACCGGTAGGGGCGAGCGCCTGGGCCATCATGCCGGAGAGCCGGGTATTGAAGGCGAGCCCGATGGCCGCCCAGAAGGCCATCACCAGATAGATGAACATGGACATCCAGGAGGCCGGAACATGGATGAAGATGATGCGATAGCCCTCACCCTGCTGGAAATCTGTGGGCGCAACGAACAACCCCAGCCACAGGCCGGCGATGCCGAAGACAGCAGAGACGGCAGCAAAATAAGGCACCAGGGTTCCCGCCAGGGGATAGAAGGTGGCTGGAGCGGCGAAGCGGTAGAGATTGAAGCGGTCGTTCATTCGAGGGCAATCTTCAAGGCGGCGGCGGCAGCCCAGGGGGCAAAACCCAGGGCAGCACAAGTCAGCGCCGCCAGCAGCGAGAGGTGAGCCTGACCACCCAGGCCGGTCACCGCCGCATCGACGGCTCCGGCGCCGAAAATCAAAACCGGAATATACAGGGGCAACACGAGGAGCGACAGCAGCACACCGCCGCCCCGCAGTCCCAAGGTTAACGCCGCGCCGATTCCGCCTATTCCCGAAAGGGCCGGGGTCCCCAAAAGAATCGACCCGGTCAGCACCAGGAGTCCCTCGGCGGAGAGATCGAACTGCAGCCCCAGGATGGGGGCGAGAACCGCAAGGGGGAGGCCGGAAACCAGCCAGTGAGCGATCACTTTCCCCAAGACGACGAGGCCCAA
This sequence comes from Azonexaceae bacterium, assembly GCA_009469685.1. Next base: position 831 of record SSTA01000435.1, read on the forward strand.
TGGGTGAGGTGCCAGCGCCAACTGTTCGAGGGTGCCGTCGCGAAGATCGTCGGCGAACAAGCGCGGGAGCGACAGCATGGTGGCCAACAGGGCGGCCACCCACAGCACGCCGGGAGCTAGTTTTCTGAGCAGGTCGGGTTCGGGGCCGACGCCCAAGGGAAAGAGGCTCACCACGATGATGAAAAAGAAGAGGGCCGAAACGATGTCGGCCTGACGGCGCATGGCCAGACGGAGATCGCGGGCTATCACCGCGGCGACGATGGAAAGCATCAGGAGAGCCGCAATTCCTTGACTGCGCCTGCGGGGATGTCCACCAGCTGATGAGTGGTCATCACCGCCAGCCCGCCCCGCTGCAGATGAGCGCCGATGAGGCCGGCGAGCCAGGCGACGGCGGCAAGGTCAAGGGCGACGAAGGGTTCGTCGAGAACCCACAGGGGACGCTTTTCCTTCACCAGTCTGGCCAGCGCAACGCGCCGCTTCTGGCCCTGGGAAAGGTACTTGCAGGCCAGATCCTCGCGACCGGCCAGCCCCACCTGCTCGAGGGCATCGAGGGCATCGTCCTCGGGCAGTTCCTCTTCCGCGAGGCGTGCGGCAGCCATCAGATTCTCCAGGGGGGTGAGCTCCTCTTTTATAGCGTTCAGGTGGCCCAGGTAGCAGAGGTCGGCGCGGAATTCGTCGGCCAAACTCCGGATTGGCCGACCCTTCCACTGGATTTGTCCGGATTCCGGCGGCAGCAGGCCGATGAGCATGCGCAGGAGACTGGTCTTGCCGGCGCCGTTCTTGCCCTGCAAAAAAAGGAGTTCGCCGGCTTCGAGCCGAAAGCCGACACCCTTGAACAGGCGCCGGTCGCCGCGTACGCACTCCAGGTTGTCCGCTTCCAGCATCAAAAAAACCGCGAAAAATCAGGGCTGAATTATGAGGGCGCCAGTGTACCGGCAGAATGACCGGAATCAAAACCCCTGAGACCTCGACGGGGGAGTGCGATTCCCGCGCCGGCGGGTGGCGCTCGGCCACTTCCTAGGGCAAAGGTCGCCGCAGCCAGGGTTCCAGGGCTTCGGCCGGACCAGGACGGGAAATATAATAGCCTTGGGCGTAGCGGCAACCCATAGCGACGAGACAAGCCATTTGCTCCGCGGTCTCCACCCCCTCGGCGACGACTTCGAGCCCCAGGCGGCAGGCGAGGGAGACTATGGCCGCTACGATGGCCTCCCCATGAACGTCGTTCGCCAGGTCCGCCACGAAACTGCGATCGATCTTGATCTGGTCCACCGGAAATCGTTTCAAATAGCCGAGAGACGAGTAGCCCGTCCCGAAATCGTCGAGGGCGAGAAGGAATCCCGCTCCCCGCAAGGCAGTCAAGCGGGCGACCGCCACTTCGGTCTGATGCATGAGGGACGTCTCGGTGACCTCCAGGCCCAGACTGCCCGGAGGTATTCCCCGGGAACGGGTGGCGGCAACCAGGCGGACGAGGAGGTCATCTTCCGTAAAGCTGAGCGCTGACAGATTGATGGCGATGGTCTGACCGTCCGCGAGCAGCCCGCCGGCCCGCCAAGCCGCAATCTGGTCGCAAGCGAGCGCGAGGACGCGATGGCCGAGGGCGAGAATGAGGCCGCTTTCCTCGGCCAGGGGAATGAAATCCCCGGGATACAAGAGTCCCCGTTCCGGGTGCTGCCAGCGAACCAGCGCCTCCGCACCGGCCAGACGCCCACTGACCAGGTC
>SSTA01000436.1 GCA_009469685.1 Azonexaceae bacterium
CGGGCTCATAACCCGAAGGTCGAAGGTTCAAATCCTTCCCCCGCAACCAAGCCGTTTTGTTGAAAGCCAATCAGTTTGCGCTGATTGGCTTTTTGCTTTTCCGGGCTTCGGCCAGGCCAATGCCAGCGGTACAAGCACGGCGAACTACAGCTACGGCCCCTTCGGCGAACCGAACCAGACGATGGGGAACGCGCTTCCACTATACCGGGCAGCAGTACCTGTCCCAGCTTGGCCGCTACGACTACGAGCCTCGGTCCTACTCGCCGATGCTGGGAAGGTTCCTTCAGGTCAACCCGATTGGCTTGCGGAAGACCTCAATCTGTATGCCTATGTCGTGAATAATTCCATCAATTGATTTAAAGGTGAATCAAAGAGGTCGGAGTAACTTCGTTATTCGTTAAGATGAGGTAACACGAGGGCAATAACAGGAAGGGCAGACCCTTTCCCGCATTCCGATCCGAAAGCCTCGCAGGGCGGATTCTGTCTTTCCCTCGGGGGACTTCGGCTCGGTCGTTTGTCCCCAAGGTCGCCTTCGCTGCACCGCCGTAGATTCACTCCGCAGGAAGCGGTTCTGCATACTAAGATGCGGATGGAGGAGGACTCATGCTGGCATTAAAGGATTCCAATCTGCTGCGGCAGGCCTGTTACGTCGCTGGGGCCTGGGTCGGCGCGGACAACGGCGAAACGGTCGAGGTCGTCAATCCGGCGACCGGCGAGGTGATCGCCAGCGTGCCTTATTGCGGTGCCTCCGAGACGGAACGCGCCATCGCCGCCGCCGATGCGGCACTCAAGACCTGGCGGGAAACGACCGCTGCCGAGCGCAGCCGCGTCCTGCGCCGCTGGTACGAGTTGCTGATGACCCATCAGGACGACCTGGGCAGGCTGATGACCGCCGAGCAGGGGAAGCCGCTGGCCGAAGCCAAGGGCGAGATCGCCTACGCGGCCTCCTTTGTCGAATGGTTCGCCGAAGAAGCCAAGCGGGCCTACGGCGAGGTCATTCCGTCGCCCTTCAAGGATCGTCAGATCGTGGTGACCAAGGAGCCGGTCGGGGTCTGTGCGGCCATCACCCCCTGGAATTTTCCGTCGGCGATGATTACCCGCAAAGTCGCTCCGGCGCTGGCCGCAGGCTGCACCATCGTCGTCAAGCCGGCCGCGCAGACGCCGCTCTCCGTCTTGGCGCTGGCGGAACTGGCCGAGCGTGCGGGAGTGCCGGCCGGCGTCTTCAGCATCGTCACCGGCAAGGCCGCCGCCATCGGTGCCGCGATGACTGCCAGCCCCATCGTCCGCAAACTGACATTTACGGGTTCGACGCCGACCGGCAAGCTTCTGATGCAGCAGTGCGCCGGCACTGTCAAGAAGCTGTCGCTGGAATTGGGGGGCAATGCCCCCTTCATCGTCTTCGACGATGCGGACGTCGATGCCGCCGTCGCCGGTGCTCTGGCCTCGAAGTACCGCAACTCCGGCCAGACTTGCGTCTGCTCGAACCGCTTCCTGGTCCAGGAGGGCATTTACGAAGCCTTCGCCGCCAAGCTGTCGGCCGCCGTAGCCGGTCTCACGGTCGGCAACGGGATGGACGAGGGCGTGATGCAGGGCCCGCTGATCGACGCTGCCGCCCTCGCCAAAGTCGAAGCACTGGTCAGGGACGCCACCGAGAAGGGGGCCCGCGTCGTGACCGGCGGCAAGCGCCATGCCCTGGGGCGCACCTGGTTCGAGCCGACGATCCTGGCCGGCGTGACCACCGCGATGGCGGTGGCCAAGGAAGAAATCTTCGGACCGGTCGCTCCGCTATTGCGCTTCGAGACCGAGGAAGAAGCGGTACGGATGGCCAATGACACCGAATTCGGCCTGGCCGCCTATTTCTTTTCCCAGGACCACCGCCGCGTCTGGCGCGTCGCGAAGCAGCTCGAATACGGCATGGTCGGCGTCAATACCGGCCTGATCTCGACCGAGGTCGCCCCCTTTGGCGGCATCAAGATGTCGGGCGTCGGTCGGGAAGGATCCCGTCACGGTTTGGACGAGTACCTGGAAATCAAATACCTCGCGCTCGCGGGGCTCTGATTGCAACGCCATCGTCTTCAGCATCGCCCCCGTGCAGCGTTTCACCGATTCTCCGGCGCCTAGGCTTTCCGCAGGGCTGCTTGGCAGCCGGTGGATCGCCGCCGAGCGGTCGTTCCTCGCAGCCCGGATCCCGCCACGGGGTGCGGGAAGACGGCGCTAGCGAGCCAACTCCTCGCGGTCGCGAAAGAACTCCAAGGCTTCGGGATTCGCCAGGGCTTCGACATTCTTGACGGGCTGGTGGTGCACCACGTTTCTGACCGCCAGTTCGACGATCTTGCCGCTCTTGGTGCGGGGAATGTCCTGGACTTGCACCACGCGGGCGGGGACGTGGCGGGGGGTGGTGTTGTCCTTGATCCGCTTCTTGATGCGGTCCACCAGGGCGGCGTCGAGGGCCACGCCTTCCTGGAGCTTGACGAAGAGCACGACGCGTACGTCGTCGCTCTTGCCCGGCGGCCAGTCCTGGCCGATGACCAGGGATTCGAGAATTTCCGGCAACTGCTCCACCTGGCGATAGATTTCCGCCGTGCCGATGCGCACTCCGCCTGGATTCAGGGTGGCGTCGGAGCGGCCGTAGATGATCACGCCGCCATGCTCGGTCAGTTCGGAAAAATCGCCGTGGCACCAGATATTGGCGAAGCGTTCGAAATACGCAGCCCGGTATTTCCTGTTGTCGGGGTCGTTCCAGAAACCTACCGGCATCACCGGGAAGGGTTTGGTGCACACCAGCTCGCCCTTCTCGCCTCGTACCGGCACACCGTTCTCGTCGAACACATCCACCGCCATGCCCAGACCCCGGCACTGGATCTCGCCGCGGTACACCGGCAGCAGCGGATTGCCCAGGACGAAGCAGGAAATGATGTCTGTCCCGCCGGAGATCGAGGCCAACAAGAGATCCTGCTTGATTTCCCGATAGACCCAGTCGAAGCCTTCCGGCGACAGGGGGCTCCCGGTCGAGAACACTGCGCGCAGGGCGCCGAGATCGTGGGTCCGGCCCGGGGTCAGGCCCAGCTTGGCGGCGGCGTCGATGTACTTCGCCGAGGTGCCGAAGTGGGTCATGCGCTCGGCCTGGGCGTAGTCGAAGAGGATGGTTCCGCTGCAGGCAAAGGGGGATCCGTCGTAGAGCAGCAGAGTGGCGCCGGAGGACAGGCCCGACACCAGCCAGTTCCACATCATCCAGCCGCAGGTGGTGTAGTAGAACAGGCGGTCGCCAGGCCGTACGTCGCTGTGCAACTGCTGTTCCTTGAGGTGTTGCAAGAGCACGCCGCCGTGGCAATGGACGATGCACTTGGGAACCCCGGTGGTGCCGGAGGAAAACATGATGAACAGGGGATGATCGAAGGCCACGCGGCGGAAGGGAATGTCGCCGGCCGGCTGGGCGGCGAGGGCAGCATCCCAGGTGAGGGCGTGGGCGATGCGCCCGACATCCGGGGTGGCGGCGAGGTAAGGCACGACGACGGTCCGGACCAGGGACGGCATTTGCGCGACCACTTCGGCGTTCTTCGCCAGGCAATCCACGGCCTTGCCGTTATACCAGTAGCCATCGACGCAGACGAGGACCTTGGGCTCGATCTGGCCGAAACGGTCGAGAACGCCCTGGACGCCGAAATCCGGCGAGGCCGAGGACCAGATGGCGCCCAGCGAGGCGGTGGCCAGCATGGCAATCAGGGTTTCCGGCAGGTTGGGCAGGTAGCCCGCCACCCGGTCGCCTTCGCCGACGCCGGCGGCCCTGAGGACGCCAATGAAGCGGGAGACATCGGCGTAGAGCCGATCCCGGGTCAGCCGCCGTTTGACCTTGGCCTCGCCCCAGAAGACCAGGGCATCGCTATCGTCCCGCCGCTGCAGCATGTTTTCCGCGTAATTGAGGCGCGCTTCGGGAAACCAGCGGGCGCCCGGCATGCGGTCGCCTTCGGCGAGAACCGTGGTGCCCTTCTCGCCGACTGCGCCGCAGAAATCCCATACCGATGACCAAAAGGCGGCGGGCTGGTCCACCGACCAGCGCCAGAGCTCTTCGTAGCTGCCGTGACCGGTGGATTGCATGAACTTCGCCATGCGGGTATCGCCCACGGTGGCGGGGTCGGGCCGCCAGAGGGGAGTGGAATCGGCGATAGAGGGCATGCTGTCTCCTGGCGGAAGGATTATTCGGCGTCGGGCTGCTGGTCGGGAGCCGCCTTTCGGAAGGCGTCGAGAACTTCGCAGGCGGCGACGATGCGGCGGAGGGTGGGCCATTGGTCCAGCGGGCAGTTGAAGCGGCGGGCATTGAAGACCTGGGGGATCAGGCAGCAGTCGGCCAGGGTCGGCGCGTCGCCGTGGCAGAAGGTTCCGGTACCGGGATCGCCGGCCAGGAGTTTCTCGACGGCGGCCAGTCCCTCATTCACCCAGTGGCGGTACCAGGCGTCCTTCTGGTCCTGACTGGCGCCGAATTCCCGGGCCAGGTATTGCAGGATGCGCAGGTTGTTCACCGGATGGATGTCGCAGGCGATGGTCTGGGCGATGGCCCGCACCCGGGCACGGCCGAGGGGGTCGGCGGGAAGCAGGGGCGGTTGGGGGTGGGTCTCGTCCAGGTATTCGACGATGGCCAGGGACTGGGTGAGGACGGCGCCGTCGTCCTCCAGGACGGGGACCGTGCCGAGAGGGCTCTTCTCGCGGTAGGCGGGCTGATGCTGTTGACCACCATCGCGCAGCAGGTGTACCGGGCTTGCGTCGTAGGGCAGCCCTTTGAGATTGAGGGCGATGCGCACCCGGTAGGCGGCGGAACTGCGGAAATAGGTATAGAGCGTGAGCATCGTACGTCCTAGCCTGATCGTTTCGTGAATCCTGCCGGAACCTGATCGGCGGCGACGGGCCGCAACCGCGGGAGTCCGGGTCCCGCCGACTCCTGGAAGGAAGCGCCTGGCCTGGAGCCCATGCTAGTACTTCTCGACCCGCTGCTCGATGGCGCCGAAGAGCGAAGCTCCGGCGTCGTCGAACATCTCGATGCGTACCGTGTCGCCGAACTTGAGGAAGGGCGTCTGCGGCTTGCCGGTCTCGATGGTCTCGTACATGCGCACCTCGGCCAGGCAGCAGTAGCCGACTCCGCCGTTGGCGACGGAGGAGCCGTGCAGGCTGCCCTGCCGGTTGGAGACGGTTCCCGAGCCGACGATGGAGCCGGCCTCCAGTTCCCGCGTCTTGGCAACGTGGGCGATCAGCTGCGGAAAGTTGAAGGTCATGTCCACCCCGGCATCGGGCCGGCCGAAGAGCTGCCCGTTCAGGTGCACGATGAGGGGGCGATGCAGCTTGCCATCGTGCCAGGCGCTTCCCAACTCGTCCGGCGTCACCGCCACCGGGCTGAACGCCGAGGCCGGTTTCGACTGGAGAAAGCCGAAGCCCTTGGCCAGTTCGGCGGGAATCAGATTCCTTGCCGACACGTCGTTCACGAGCATGAGCAATCGGATCGATCGCGCGGCCTCGGCTACGGTGGCGCCCAGAGGAACGTCGCCGGTGATGACTGCCACTTCGGCCTCGAGGTCGAGGCCCCAGTCCTCGGAAAGCGCGTAGATGGGGTCGCGGGGGCCGACGAAGGAATCGGATCCCCCCTGATAGATCAGAGGGTCGGTCCAGAAGTCCGGCGGCATCTCGGCGCCGCGGGCCCGCCGCACCAGCTCGACGTGATTGACGTAAGCCGAGCCGTCAACCCACTGGTAAGCCCGGGGCAGGGGCGAATGGCAGGCGGTGGGATCGAAGGGATCCGAGCCTGCGAGGGCACCACTGTCGAGCGCCTCGTAGACCTGTCGCAGTTGGGGCGCGACGTTTTCCCAGTCGTCGAGGGCGGCCTGCAGAGTGCGGGAAACGGCGGGGACAGGCTGGCAGCGGGTGAGGTTGCGGCTGACCACGACGAGGGTGCCGTCACGGCCGCCTTGCTTGAGGGTGGCGAGCTTCATCGGCTCATTCCCCGGTGTAGCTGCCGTCGTGCATCCAGCGGGCGTGCTGGGGAGCCCGCCTAGTCAGGGCCCATTCGTTGAGCATTGCCCATTTGACGTCGTCGAGCATCTTGGCCATCTTGGGGGTGCCGGTATTGAAAGTGAGTTCCAGGCGATGGCCCGAGGGGTCGAAGAAGTAGATGGACTGGAAGAGGGTGTGATCGGTGGGCCCGATGACGTCGATACCGTCGGCCTCCAGTCTGGCCTTCGCCTCCAGGAGGGTTTCCATGGAATCCACTTCCAGGGCGAGATGCTGGGTCCAGGCCGGGGTGTTTTCGTCGCGGCCCATGGGGGGCTTGGTGGGCAGTTCGAAGAAGGCCAGTACATTGCCCTGGCCGGCGTCCAGGAAGACGTGCATGTAGGGATCGGGCTCCTTGGTCGAGGGGACCTCGTTCTCGGCAATGGCCAGAATGAAGCGCATGTTCAGGTATTTGCCGTACCACTCGACGGTTTCCTTGGCGTCCTTGCAGCGGTAGGCGACATGGTGGATGCGTTTGATTTCCATGATACAGGCTCCGGTTAGACGCAAGGGCGGGCGCGTTGCATGGTTTCGCCGGGGACGGAGAGTCCGCCCCTGGAGTTGGACAGCTGTCGGGCGAGCTTGGCACGGACCG
>SSTA01000437.1 GCA_009469685.1 Azonexaceae bacterium
TCACAGGCACTGCCTTGGCCCTTCAAACAACTCGCGCAATCGGCCAGGCGCTCGCGCTCGAAGCCGACCACCATGGCCTTGCGGTTGGCCATCCAGCCGAAGCTCTGGAAGAGACCGATGGCGCAGGCGTAGCGGCAGAAAAGATGGCGTGCGAAAAGAAATTCCAGGCTCAGCGCGGCGGTCGCCGCCGCCAGGAAGATAACTTCGTAACGGGTGAGGCTGAAGGTGAGGAGGCCCTGGTAGACCTGGAAGGGGGGCATCAGGTAGGTGAGGCCGACCACGGCCCAGGCGAAGGCGAATGCCACGGCGGCAGGGACGACTGCCAGCCAATAGCGCTTGTCGCGGCGTGCGGGAGTGCCGTCGGGTTCCCAGGGCGGCGTGGTCTGCCGATCCCAGATCGAATGCTTGCCGCTGGCAACGAGCATCAGCCGGTTGATGGTTTCGACCACCGAGAAATGCGGGCACAGCCAGCCGCAGTAGAGGCGGCCCCACTTCCAGGCGACGCCGACGATGAGGGCCAGGGTACCGAGGACCGGCAGAAAGAGAAAGAGAATGACATTGCCGGCCGCCTGGACGGAGCCGATGCGGCCGGCGATGAAATCGTCCATGCCCAGGTTCCACACGTAGCCGAGAAAATAGGCGTGGTTCTCGGTCAGGTCGTAGCGGAAGAGATCGAACACCGGGGTCACGGTGAACAGGGTGAAGAAGGCCATCTGAGCAAGCAGACGGTTGCGCTGCAGGGCGGGCTTACGAGTCATGGCGGGGGCAGGGACGGCAGCCTCTGCCTCAGGCATCCCGAGGTCCGATCAGGGGGTAGCGCCAAGGCTGACCCGCCAGGGCTTTGGACAGGCCGAACATGCCGAACAGCACCAGGGTGGAGTGGATGCAGGTGAAATAAAGGATGACCAGCACCCAGGTCCATTCCCAGTGCAGCCCCCCGAGGGCGATGAAAAGGACGGAAAAACTGACGATGAGGATGCCGCCGTAGAGGCTGACGAAGGTAGTCTGCTTGAGGTGCCGGCGGGCCAGGAGCGGGGCGGTGTCCTTGTGCTTGAACCACAACCAGAGCAGGACGCCGAAAGCGATTCCCGGAGCGAGCAGGAGGTTGGTCAGGTACAGCGATTCCGCGACCACGGCCAGGCCCTGGCCATCGACGTGCGGCATTGTGGAGAATTTATCGCCCGAACGTGGCATTGACGATTTCCATGAGGGCCTCGACGGTCTCCTCGTCGTCGGTGAGGCTCTCGACCAGGGCGGCCCGGCAGGCGGCGGTGACGTCGAAGCCCGATTTGATGAGGGTCGCGGCATAGACCAGCAGGCGCGTACTGGCGACTTCTTCGAGATCCCGGTCCTTGAGGGCCCGGAAGGCCTTGCCGATGCCGACCAGACGCTTGGCCAGATCCGCGTCGCACCCGGTTTCGCCGAGCAGGATGGACTGCTCGCGTTCGGCGCTGGGAAAATCGAAGCGCATCGAGACGAAACGCTGGCGAGTAGAGGGTTTAAGGCCCTTCAAGAGATTCTGATAGCCCGGGTTGTAGGAGACGACCAGCATGAAGTTTGCCGGCGCATGCAACGTCTCCCCGGTACGATCGATGGGCAGGATGCGGCGATCGTCGGCCAGGGGGTGCAGGACTACGGTGGTGTCCTTGCGCGCTTCGACGACCTCGTCCAAGTAGCAGATGCCGCCTTCGCGTACGGCGCGGGTGAGAGGACCGTCGCACCAGTAGGTGCCCCGGTCGGAGATCAGGTGGCGGCCGACCAGGTCGGCGGCGGTCAGATCGTCGTGGCAGGCGACGGTGTAGAGGGGCAAGCCGAGACGGGCGGCCATGTGGGCGACGAAACGGGTCTTGCCGCAACCCGTCGGCCCCTTGATCAGGAGCGGCAGCCGCTCCTTGAAAGCGTGCTCGAAGAGGGCGATTTCGTTGCCGGAAGGCTCGTAGAAAGGCAGGGTGCGGTCGGTCATCTTTTAGCGGAGGCTGAGCCAGTAGGCGAGAAGGATGAGGCTGGAAACCAGTATAAGCCAGCCTTCCAGGACGATGCGCCAGAACAGCGGCGCGCCCCGCAACTCCATGAAGTCGAGGATCACCAGCCGGCCCTTGACGAAGGCGATGGCCAGCATGGCGACGATGGCGGCGGTGCCGGCAGCGCCGACTTCGCCCAGATACCAGGTGATGCCGGTGGCGACGAGGAGCACCAGCCAGGCGCGGTGGGCGGGATTCTTGAGGATGGCGTTCATCGCATCACGTAAACCAGGGGGAAAAGCACGATCCACAGGAGGTCGACCATGTGCCAGTAGGCGGCGCCGCTTTCCAGACCGTGGGCGTCATGGCTGCCGTAGGTACCCTTGCGGGCCTGCACCCAGAGGATGGCGAGGATCACCATCCCGAGAATCACGTGCATGAAATGGAAAAAGGTCAGCGAGATGTAAAACATGTAGAAGGTGTTGGTCGACAGGGAAATTCCGGCGCCGAACTTGGCCGCATACTCGACTACCTTCACGATCAGGAATCCGCCGCCGCAGAGAAAACCCAGAGCGATGTTGCGCGGCACGCCCGCCCGGTCGTCCCGGTGGGCGGCCTGGACGGCAAGCACCACGAACCAGGAACCGGTCACCAGGAGAAGGGTGTTGAGCGCCCCGGCGTTGCGGTCCAGAGTCTGCTGATACAGGTTGAACATCTCGACGTTCTTCGTGCGGGCGAAGGCGTAGGAAGCGAAGAAGACCGCGAAAGCGAGCATCTCGGCCAGGATGAAGACCCAGATGGCGAGGTCGCCGGGGAGGCGGGAAGGGCGCGCGGTGGCGCTTGCGGAGGCGCTGGACATGGAGGCGGATGATAGCGAGTGCCGCCGGTCGGGAACTTGATCTGGCCTAAGAAGCGCCAGATTGAGAGAAAGGGGCGCGTAGACAGGGTTTCTCGCGGTTATGCTGCAATGGTATGATTGCCAAGTCCGATGGCGAAATCGGTTTCCTGCCCGGGAACCCTACGCCGGAGCGGCTGCCCAAAGTGCTTCAATCATGTTGAACCGAATTTTCCACCGCACCGACAAAGGCGTGGCCGAACTGGCCCAGCGCAGCAAGGCGATCCCGGCCCGCGCAAGAACCGTGCTGCTCCTCGTCGATGGCCGGGCCACCGGTGAGGAACTCCTGTCCAAGGTGGGTTTCGAGAATCGGGATGAGCTCTTCGAACTCCTCCTGCGCGAGGGCTACATCGAAGCGGAACCCGAGCCGGAGCCCGAACCGGAACCCCAACCGCTTCCCGAACCCGAACCCGGGCCCGGGGCGGTAGAGGTTCATTCCTTGGCACCGCAACCCGGGGAAATCGACTTTACCGGCGTGGCACTTTCGGCGCCTTCGGTGACGCTTCCTGACGAAGACGTCTCGCTTCCTGAGCCGCCGCCCCCGGACCCGCTCGAATTGATCGAGGCCCGTCGCATCATGCTCGAGAGCGTGGTCGACGTCCTTGGACCCGATTCCGGACTGCTCAGCGGTAAGGTTGCGGCAACCCGCAATCTGATCGAGATGCGCCGGTTGGCGGAAAAATACCGTACCGTCCTCGTCGAGGCGGGTCGCAAGCGCCGGGCCCTGGCCTTCTGGGAACAGATCGAGCCCCTGCTGCCCCGGGACTGACCA
>SSTA01000438.1 GCA_009469685.1 Azonexaceae bacterium
CCGCATCCTGTTGACCGTGTCGATGGTGGCCCTGGCGCTGGGCGCCTCGGTCGCCGACGCGCAGACGCCATCCGGCGGGAGCGCGCCGGCCACCGCGATGACCGAGGACGAACTGCGTCGCGCCATCCAGGCCGCCCAGGAGCGGCTGCGCCGTCGCGCGCCGCCGCCCCCGCCGCTTCCGGCGGCGGTGTACGAGGCCTACGAATTCCGCTACCAGCTGCTCGGCAATGCCGAGTGCATGTCATTTGCGCAGCAGGCCGATGCCGTGCTGGGCGATGCCGCGCTGAAGGACGACGAACGGGTGAAACCGCTACAGGCCATCGCCGCCGCCGCGCGCAAGGCGGGCTGCATCGTCGGCAGCGACTAGCGGTGGCACCCGAGGCGCGCGCCGGATTCCGAAAGTCAGGCTTGGCGGGACGGCGTCGCGCCGCGAATCAAGGCGCGAGTATCGTCAGTTGCCGGGGTTCGTCGAGCGGCGCGGTCGGCCGTTCAGCCTGCGAGTGGTTGGCGTAGGTCGCCCAGGTGGGAGCGTAGTCCTCCGCCTGATTGCCCCATCCGGCCCATCCATTGCGCGGTCCGCGCGCGAACATTTCCAGAAACGGACCGCAGCTGCAAGCCTCGATGATCTGGTACTGCTCGTCGGGTTTGCGCGAATGTTCGCGCTTCATCGACTTCACGATGTTGACCTGCCGCCGTCCAGGCGCGAGCGTGCGCGCATCCTTGCCGCGCACGCCGAAAAGCAGTAGTTCCGTCGTGTTGCGGAAATAGAAACCCACCCCGCGCCCATCCGGGCCGCCATCCTTGCGCACCTTGTGCCAGACGATGTTGGTCTTGTAAGCGAAGCCCCATGCCGCCAGAACCCGCAGGCCTTCGGGGAGCAACGCGTTTGGCACCCACAGGTAAAGGTGGGCGGGGTCCGCGCAGGCATCTGCGACCGGCAGCGCGCAGATATCGTCCAGCGTCATCGTGCCGTAGCGGTTCAAGCGCTTGTGTTCCGGCGCCATCTTGCCGGTACGGTTCTGGAATTGCCACGGTGGGTCGGCAAGCACGGTGTTGAACTTCCGCCCGCCGATGACGCTAAGGAAATCCTCACTGGCGCTCATGGTGTCCTGTCCTCGATCAATGACGGCGTAATGCCCAGCACGAGCACCGGGCAACCGCCATTGCGCCCGGCGCGCAGACGATACAGCAGTTTGCCCATCCAGGTCGTGCTCGCGCCGTACTTGTTAAGAATGCCGAGTTCCTTGAACACCGGGTTGAGCGATTCGCTGCGCGTGAGCAGCACCGCCGCGCTGATGATGCCCGCCTCGTGAAAAGCGCGGAAGGCGTAAAGGTCGCGATCGAACGTCTGGTCCTTGCTGTTCCATTCCAGGTCGAAAGCGACGCGGTTCTTGACGAAATCCACCTTGTGGCCGTCGAGAAAATCCTCGATCCGCTCTTCTTTGCGGCTGACTCCGTCGGGTTCGTGCGTCTCCACGGTGACCACCAGATCGCCATGAATCCTTGTTTCAAACCAACCGCGCGGACGCAACAGGGCGCCGATCTTCTTGGGAATTTGCGATTCGTTCCCGCCCTTGGCGAGCAAATCGGCCGTGCGCAATCTGAACGAGGAGAGCGCCGCCGTGAGTTCATTCAACTCGTCGGGACAGCTTGCCGCGAGCACCTCGGCGGCGTGCCTGAAGTTATGGACGTCGTATACGTCAAGGACGGACGCCGGCAGGTATTGCTGAATCGACATCCGGCAAGGATACCGGCCCGCGAACGGGCCGGCAACGGCAAACTGGGCAGGGTTCCGGCCGCAAACTACAGCGGCCGCTTCACCGTCAGCGCGCCGCGGATCTGTCCGCGCTTGTAGCCGGTGGCCTTGTCGTCGGGGTAGATTTCCGCCAGCTTGGCCTTGACCTCGGAGGTGATCTGGTCGCCCGGGCCGTGGCATTTCACGCACACGTCCTGGACTGGCAGCGCCTTCATGTAGCGCACCATGCGCGTGCCCCCGTCGGTGACGATTTCC
>SSTA01000119.1 GCA_009469685.1 Azonexaceae bacterium
CTCAGACGCAGTTGCTCGAGGGCACCGCGGGCATGCTCTTCGGCACGCGCGAGCCGGACCGATCGAAGGCCCAGCAGCCCGGTGAGCGTGGCGATCACTGCACTGACCAGGACTCCGAGCGTCAACAATTCTTGGCGCCTTTCCCGAAATCCGGAGAGGACGTGGGTTTCGGTCATAGCCACCGCCACCGCCAGGGGATATCGTTCAAGGACCAGATGAGCGTAGAGGCGCCCGGCGTCCGCCTCGCTTGACTGCCCAAGGGCGTCCGCCTGAATCTGCAATCCCAATTCCGCGGGAAGCAAATCGGAATTGCCCGAGGTGGCGTTTAACTCGCCGCCCTGCCGATAACGGACGCGAAGGGCTCCGTCGAGTCCGACCAAGGCAACCGATCCACCTTCACCCAGATCGAATCGCGAGTAGAAGCGGGTGAAGAACTCGGGAGCGACCGACGCGACCACCACCCCGCCAAAGCTGCCATCGCGTTCGACGATGCGCTCGGACAATTGGATCGCCCCCTGAGCAGAACGCACCCCCGTCTGCGGCACGCTCACCAGAAGGCCGCCATCGGGCCGCTGGCGCTGGCGGAGCAAGAAGTCGTGATCGACGGGGTCCGGCAGCGGCGCCCCGATCTGACTTGCGACCCCCCCTTCCGGGTCGACCACGGCCAGGGAGAGGAACAGAGGATCGTTGCGCACCCCCTCACCGAGAATTTCCGAGAGGTGATCCGGCACGCCGCGTTCGACGACGGCTCGGGCAACCACCGTGAGGATCTGGTCGATACCGTCCAGTGAACGCTCGACATGGCCCGCAAACGAGCGGGCCAGGTTGGCGATGCCCCGATTGGCGCTGGCCAATTCAGCCCTCTCCATGCTCGCCAAGCCGGCGAAGATCACCGTCCACAGGATCAGGATAGCGGTCCCGCCGAAGGCCACCGCGAGCACAGGAAAGTGCCATATCGACCGGCACTTGCTATGAGCCCGAACGTTCCCGTCCAATCCGCCCTTGCCGGCAAGATGGTGCTGTTCGGGGGATCGTTTGTTGGCCATGGCACCTCTTCAAATCAGAGGAACACCGTACTCCCCGAGCTTCCTCTCGGCAAGCGCGAAGGATCCGGGTTTTTTCCCATTGCCGACCGATTTACACTGGCACCCTTCGTTGCCTCTGGAGACCTTGATGGCCGCCGTCCTCGTCGTGGAAGAGCACCAGCGGAAATTCGCCCTTCGCCGGGCCGAAACTCCCCCAAACTCTCTCGAATCGCGGCCCTGATGCACCTCTTCGCCGACATTTCTGGCCACGGTCTCGGCCATCTGGCGATTTCCGCACCGATTCTCAACGCTCTCGCGCGAAAGAGAACCGACCTGCGCCTCACCATCCGCAGCGCGATCCCGACCGAACGCCTGCGCCAGCGTATCGGGATCGAGTTCACCCATTGGCAACAGGCGTCCGACTTTGGTTTCCGCATGCTTGACGCGCTTTCCGTCGACCGGATTGCGAGCGCAGCGGAGTATCGCGAAGTCCATGCCGACTGGGATCGCTGGGTTGCCCGCGACGCGGCCACCATCTCCGACCTCGCTCCCGACCTGGTATTCGCCAACGTCAGTTACCTGGCGCTGGCCGGAGCCGCTGCCGCAGGGGTTCCCGCCGTCGCCGCCTGCTCGCTCAATTGGGCCGATCTCTTTGCCCATTTTTTTGGGGCCGAGGCCTGGGCTGCCCCCATCCATGCCGAAATGCTGGCTGCCTACCGCTCGGCCAGCGCCTTCCTGCGGATCACCCCCGGAATGCCGATGGCCAAGCTCGCGAGGGTCGTTCCCATCGGTGTCGTTGCCAGCCCCGGTCGCCCTTGCGACCTTGGGCTCCCCACCGGAACCCGGGCGGTCCTCCTGGCCCTAGGGGGAATCAGCCACCGTCTTCCGGTGGAGGATTGGCCGACGCGCCCGGACATTTGCTGGATCCTCCCGGAGGAGTGGAGATGCCGGCGCGCAGATACTCGATCGGTCGAGTCCTTCGGTCTTGCCTTCCCCGATCTACTGGCCTCGGTCGATGCCGTGGTGACCAAGCCCGGGTACGGGACCTTCACCGAAGCCGCGGTGAATGGCACTCCGGTCATCTTCCAGCGGCGCGCCGATTGGCCCGAGCAGGATTGCCTGATCGAATGGCTCACAAGCAACGGAAATTGCATCGAGGTTTCCGGTTCGCTCAACTCCGGGATCCCGACATCAGTCCTGGAGCACGTCGCCAGCGCCTCTCCCCGGCGAGCCGCGCGACCTACGGGTGCGGAGGAGGCGGCGGAAATTCTCATGGACATCGGCAGTCGC
>SSTA01000439.1 GCA_009469685.1 Azonexaceae bacterium
GGCCTGCTGCTGGGCCAGCAGTTTGTTGCGATCAATCGCAGGCGCGGTTGCCGTGATACCGCTGTCGAACGGGCTTTCCCGGCGCAGATGGGCGATATGCGCAGCGCGGATCATGATCTTGGACGGTACGCAGCCGACGTTCACGCAAGTGCCGCCGATGGTGCCGCGCTCGATCAGCGTGACCTTCGCGCCTTGCTCGACGGCCTTCAGCGCCGCCGCCATCGCGGCCCCGCCGCTGCCGATCACGGCGATCTGCAACGGGTGTTCGCCGTCACTACGTTTATCAGCGGCCCCTGTCCAGCCGCGCACCTTGTCGAGCAGTCCGGCGCGGTTTTCTGTCGGCGGCGCATCGGCAAGCGTTGCCTGGTAGCCCAGTCCGGCCACGGCGGCAGTCAGTGCATCCGGTGACGTGCCCTGCTCAATGGCGAGTTGCGCTGTGCCCATCGAATAGGACACTAGCGCCGATTGCACGCCGGTCACCTTTTCCAGCGCGTCCCTGACATGCGCCGTGCACCAATCGCAGGTCATGCCTTCGATATGGAGAGTGATTGCCTCGGCCATGACTGCGCTCTCACTGATTGACGCTGGACGGGTAGCCCGCGTTTGCGGTGGCCTTGGTCAAGGCGTCGGCGTTGGTCTTGGCGTCGTCGAAGGTCACGATGGCTTCGCGTTTCTCTAAGCTGACCTCGATCTTTTGCACACCGGCAACCTTGGACAGCGCCTTCTTGACCGTGATCGGGCACGCGGCGCAGGTCATGCCGGGCACCGACAGGGTGACAGTCTTGGTGGCAGCCCAGGCGGGCGCGCTCAACGCGGCGGCCAGGGCGATGAGGGTGATGAGTTTCTTCATGGTGATCTCCTTTCAGTAGAACAGCGGCAGGATGTAGGGAAACGCGAGAGCCACCAGGACCAGCGCCGCGACGATCCAGAAAATTACCTTGTAGGCCGTCCGCACCTGGGGCACGGCGCAGACGTCGCCGGGCTTGCAGGCATGGGCAGGTCGGAAGATGCTGCGCCAGGCGAAGAAAAGCGCGATGAGCGCTGCGCCAATGAATATCGGCCGATACGGCTCCAGCACCGTCAGGTTGCCGATCCAAGCGCCGCTGAACCCCAGGGCGACCAGAACCAGCGGCCCGAGGCAGCAAGTTGAGGCGAGGATGGCGGCCAGCCCTCCGGTGAAGAGCGCCCCGCGCCGGTTTTGTGATTCAGACATGCGCTTGTCCTTTCGAATTTGAATTGGATAGCGTAACCTTACTTCCGTAGTTATGTACGGAGTCAAGCGAAATGGAAAACAATTTGGAGAACCTGACCATTGGTGTTTTCGCCAAGGCGGCCGGGGTCAATGTGGAGACCATCCGGTTCTACCAACTTAAGGGCTTGCTGCCCCAGCCAGAGCGGCCGTATGGGAGCATCCGCCGCTACGGGCAGGCGAACGTGGCGCGGGTGAAGTTCGTGAAGTCAGCCCAGCGCCTGGGATTCAGCCTGGACGAGATCGGCCAGCTTCTGAAACTGGAGGACGGCACCCATTGCGAGGAAGCCAGTAGTCTGGCCGAGCACAAGCTCAAGGATGTGCGCGAGAAGATGGCTGACCTGGCGCGCATGGAGGCCGTGTTGTCTGAGTTGGTGTGCGCCTGCCATGCGCGAAAGGGGAACGTTTCCTGCCCACTGATTGCGTCACTGCAAGACGGAGCGAACCTCGCGACGCCGGCGCGGGGTGGTCACAGGGCGACTAGGCCTTAACGTGCTTTATTTTCCGAATTCTGAGACGACCCCTAAGGGATAGTCCGGCCCTGCTGACGAAAATGTCATTTCGGCGTCATGTTCGCGTCAGGTTGTCGCGGGCATAGTGACAGTGACGTGAAGTTCATCGAAATCGATCAACATCCAGGAGGGCAAATGAAACATCGTTCCGACGACACGAACTACAAGGATCCCGTTTGCGGCATGGTCGTCAGCCGACTCACTGCGGTCGCAGAAGCGGAGCATCAGCGCAAGACCTATTACTTTTGCGCACAGGTGTGCCGGGATGCCTTCCTGGCCGACCCGAAAAGCTATCTTCGGGCGCACCGCCAGCACGGCATGCCACCCAAGTCAATGCCTACAGAAGAATACGATGCAAACCCATGACCATTCCGCGCACGGGACACCGCATGCGACTCCCGTCAGGACAAGCCGTCGCTCCCGTTGGGTCTTCGGCGGTTTCGCACTCCTCGCGGTTCTGCTCCTGGCCTTTGAGCACAGGATGCATCTCTCCGGCCTGATCGGCTGGCTGCCCTACCTGATCCTTCTCGCCTGTCCGCTGATGCACCTGTTCATGCACGGCGGCCATGGCCATGGCGGAGGCGACGGCAGGTCCAACGATGGAACAGGAAAATGACAGAAGCTGTTCCCGCCTATGGCCTGTGGTCGCTGGTGCTGATCAACTCGGCGCTGTTCATCTTCTTTGCCTTCAGCTTCTTCAAGCCTCATAGTGCTCGCGACTGGCGCACCCTGGGCATGTTTTCGGCCTTCGTGGTTGCGCTGTTCACGGAGATGTATGGATTTCCGCTCACCATCTATCTGCTCTCGGGCTGGCTGACCAAGCAGTTCCCCGGCGTGGACTTCCTCGCCCACGATTCGGGTCATCTTCTGGAAGTGATGTTCGGCTGGCGCGCCAACCCGCACTTCGGGCCGTTCCACCTGTTGTCTGCCGCGTTCATCGGCGGCGGCTTCTGGTTGCTCGCGGCCGCATGGCACGTGCTCTATGCGGCGCAGGCAAGCAATCGGCTGGCGACCAGCGGCCCTTACGCGCGTGTGCGCCATCCGCAGTACGTCGCCTTCGTCCTGATCATGGCCGGGTTCCTGCTTCAATGGCCGACGCTGATTACGCTGGTGATGTTTCCCATCCTGCTCATCGTGTATGTGCGTCTCGCCCGGCGCGAGGAACGCGATTCCGCTGCCGCCTTTGGCGAGGCGTGGACACGCTATGTGCAAGCGACCCCGGCCTTCTTTCCGCATCGGCGCACATCCAACGACCCGGGCGCGCCGGATTCACCCGTCAGATGAGCGTCGTCGTGAATCGAAGGGGATGAAATGGACAAGGAGCAAACGACCATGACCGACAAATCCGCGCCGCGGCATGAGCACCATCATCACGAGCATGGCGCCGCGAACTCGAAAGATCCGGTGTGTGGCATGAACGTGACGCTGGATGCCGGCAAGCCCAGTGCCGAGCACGAAGGGGTCGTCTATCATTTTTGCTCGCAGAAATGTCACGACAAGTTTGTCGCCAGCCCCGATCGGTACACGGCTAATCGACCGGCGGTTCCGGATGTCCCGAAGGGTACGAAATGGACCTGCCCGATGCATCCGGAGATCATCCGCGACACACCCGGCGAATGTCCCAAGTGCGGCATGGCGCTGGAACCGATGGGGGTGCCGACAGCCGCCGACGGTCCCAATCCGGAACTGGTCGATTTCACTCGCCGACTGTGGGTCGGCACGGCGTTCAGCATCCCGCTGCTGATCCTGACCATGGGACCTTTGATTGGCCTGGGGTTCATTCGCGAAGGGCTGGGCGAACGCACGGCACAATGGGCGGAGGTGCTTCTTTCATCGCCGGTGATCCTGTGGGCCGGATGGCCTTTCTTCACGCGCGGGGTGACATCCTTCGTCACGAAGAACCTCAACATGTTCAGCCTGATCGCCATGGGGGTTGGCGCGGCCTATCTTTTCAGCATCGTCGCGGTGACGGCACCGGGTGTCTTTCCGGCTGGATTTCGTATGGAGGATGGCACGGTCGGCGTCTATTTCGAGGCTGCAGCGGTCATCGTCACCCTGGTCCTGCTCGGCCAGGTAATGGAACTGCAGGCCCGGGAAGGTACCGGCAGAGCCATCCGCGCACTGCTCGACCTGGCTGCCAAAACGGCTCGGGTGATCCGCCCGGATGGCAGCGAGGAGGAGATACCCCTGGAGCAGGTCCGCGTGGGCGACCGCCTGCGGGTGCGCCCCGGCGACAAGGTGCCGGTGGATGGTGTGGTGATCGAGGGGCACTCCTCGGTCGACGAGTCGATGGTCACCGGCGAACCGGTGCCGGTGGAGAAGGTGGCGGGCGAAGCGGTGACCGGTGCCACCTTCAACGGTAACGGGACCTTCGTCATGGAAGCCGTGCGGGTTGGGGCTGACACCCTGCTTGCGCAGATCGTCGATATGGTGGCCAATGCCCAACGATCGCGCGCCCCGATCCAGAAATTTGCCGACATGGTTGCCGGTCGATTCGTGCCGGCGGTGATCGGCAGCGCCGTGTTGGCCTTCATCGCCTGGGCCCTGTGGGGACCGGCGCCGGCGTTCGCCTATGCGCTGGTGGCGGCGGTCGCGGTTCTGATCATCGCCTGTCCCTGTGCGCTCGGGCTGGCCACGCCCATGTCGATCATGACCGCGACCGGCCGTGGCGCCCAGGCAGGCGTGCTGATCAAAAACGCCGAAGCGCTTGAGCGTTTCGCCAAGGTAGATACGCTGATCGTGGACAAGACCGGCACGCTTACCGTCGGGAAACCCAAGCTTATTGCCGTGCTGCCGGCCGAAGGGCATGATGAGAACGAGGTATTGAGACTCGCGGCGAGCCTGGAGCGCGGTTCCGAACACCCGCTGGCCGAGGCCATCGTCGTCGGTGCCGAGGAGCGCGGAATTGCGCCGGCCCGTGCCGAGGATTTCGAAGCCATCACCGGCAAAGGCGTCAAGGGCCGGATCGATGGCCGCGACGTCGCGCTGGGAAACGCGAGGCTGCTCGACGACTTGGGGCTTTCGGCGCAGCAGCACTCTGCGGATGCCGATGCCCGTCGCGATCAGGGAGAGACGGTGATGTACGTCGTTCTCGACGGAGCGGTTGCCGGCCTGTTGAGCGTTGCCGACCCGATCAAGGAGACGACGCCGGCGGCGCTCAAGGCACTCCACGACCTGGGATTTCGCATCATCATGGCGACCGGCGACAACGAGCGTACGGCACGCGCCGTGGCGGCACGGCTGGGAATCGACGAAATTCGCGCAGACGTGCTGCCGGCCGACAAGGCGCGCATCATCCAGGAACTGCAAGCACAGGGCCGCAAGGTGGCCATGGCCGGCGACGGGGTGAACGACGCACCCGCACTGGCTCAAGCCGATGTCGGTATCGCCATGGGCACGGGGGCGGATGTCGCCATCGAAAGTGCCGGCTTCACGCTGGTCAAGGGAAACCTCGGCGGTATCGTGCGGGCGCGGCGCTTGTCCCGTGCAACCATGCGCAATATCAAGCAGAACCTGTTTTTTGCGCTGATTTATAACGCGGCGGGAGTCCCCATCGCAGCCGGAGCGCTCTATCCCTTCTTCGGCATCCTGATCAGCCCTATCTTTGCCGCCTTCGCCATGAGCGCCTCGTCGCTCTCGGTGGTACTCAATGCGCTGCGCTTGCGCAAGTTGGATATTTGATGGCGGAATGCCCAGAAAAAAAACGTCACGATCATTCGATCTGCGGCAAGTCAGCATTGCCGAAAATGTGATTGAAAACGGCTCCCGCAATCACGAATCAACGTTATCCCCGGCTTTGCTCGTGTCATTGTTTGGCGTTGCGAACTCTCTGACGACCACCGACTCTTTTTCCTCCGCTGCAAGTTCCACGGTTTCCTTCTTGCGTGCCGCCAGAATCGCGCGCGTGGCAAGGGTGCGAATTTGCCCGGCTACTCGAAGAATCCTGCGTTTCCATTGATATGCCTCGATGGCGTAGTGCGTGTCGTCGATGAGACAGGCAAGCCATAGGGTATCCATCGCGGCGATCAACTGATCGAACTCGCGGATGATGGCGAGAAACCGTATCGAGCGCGGCGACGTGATCTGAATCTCGACGGTACGGGCATTGGTATAGCCGATCATCGTCTCGCAGCCATTGGCTTCGCTCATATCCTGCATGCGCTTGATCTCCTGGCGAATCTCCTCCAGGGTCTTGTTGAGAAGGTCATCAACCATTGCTTCTACCGCCTGGGCCTGTTCTTCGGTGCCGATGAAGCGCAAAACGACAGTCAGCGAGAACAGGCTATTGGCGCACATGTCGTAGCCACGCTCGAATATCTGCTGGGCATGTAAGGAATTCAGCAGAGCCTTCTGGGTAATGAACGGTCGGCTATTGCTCAGCCTGACGGTGGGTATGTTGGTTGAAAGTTTGTACTGCCGTGTGGCCATGACTGTCTCCCGATTGGAATAGCCTCGGGAGAGTAGTCAGGACGAATCATCTATGGCGTCTGAAATGCGTCCAAAAAGGGCATATTTCAACAGCCTGAAAACTTTCCAGATGGCCAGAATGCGCCCATCTCATGTCCTCCTTATGGCGGACACGGTGAAGGTAGCTGGCCTTCCCAAACAAACAGCATTTCAAACCCCGGCGGGGATACCCCGTCAGGTGATGACGGCCTTCCTGCCAATTTCAACTTTTGTCAGGAGGTAGTCATGGCATCACTAAACAGAGTCACCCTCATCGGCAACTTGGGTGCCGACCCTGAGGTTCGTTACACGCAGAACCGCGAAGCGATCGCAACGATTCGGA
>SSTA01000120.1 GCA_009469685.1 Azonexaceae bacterium
CCTTGACCAGGATCACGCAGCGGTCGACCAGGGTGAGCAGGGCACCGTAGTTTTTGTCCACGATCACCGTGGCGATGCCGGAGGCGCGGATGTCGCGGGTGATGTTCCAGATCTCGCGCGCGATCATCGGCGCCAGGCCTTCGGTCGCTTCGTCGAGGATCAGCAGGTCGGGATTGGTCATCAGCGCGCGGCCGATGGTCAGCATCTGCTGCTCGCCGCCGGAGAGCTGGGCGCCGCCGTTGGACAGTCGTTCACCCAGGCGCGGGAAGGTCTGCAGCACGCGCTCGTAGGTCCACGCGCGCTTGCCGTCGATGCCGGCGCGGGCCGCCATCAGCAGGTTTTCCTTGACCGTCAGGTTGGGGAAGATGCCGCGCCCTTCCGGCACGTAGGCGATGCCCCGGCGGACGATGGCGTGGGTCGGCGCGCGGGTCATATCGGTGCCGCGCACGTAAACATCGCCGCTGCGCGGCGGCACCAGGCCGAGCATGCTGCGGATCAGCGTCGTCTTGCCCATGCCGTTGCGGCCCATTAAAGCCACCGTCTCGCCAGGGCTGACTTTGAAGTCCACGCCGTGGAGGATGTGGCTGTGGCCGTAGAAGGTGTGCAGCTCGCGGGCGTCGAGCAGCGGGGTAGTCACGATGGAACCCCTCCCGTTCCGGCTTCGGTCGCAAAACTGTCGCCCAGGTAGGCCGCCTGCACCACCGGGCTGGCGCGCACCCGCGCGGGCGGGCCGGACTCGACCACGGTGCCGTTGACCATCACCGTCAGGTGGTCGGCGACGGCGAACACGGCGTCCATGTCGTGCTCGATCAGCATGATGGCGTGGTCCGCGCGCAGGCGGTCGATCAGCGCGACGATCGCCTCGGATTCCAGCGCGCCCATGCCGGCGAGGGGCTCGTCGAGCAGCAGCACCTTGGGTTCGGTGGCGAGGCACATGGCGATCTCGAGTTGACGCTGTTCGCCGTGGGAAAGCGCGTCGGCAACGGTGTGCGTCTGGTCGGCAAGGCCGGCGGCGGCGATCGCGCGCGTCGCCGCGGCGTTGACATCCGCATAGCCGGTGGCGTCGCGCCAGATTTGCCAGAAGCGCGGCCGGCGCGACTGGGCGGCCAGCCGCACGTTCTCGAACACGGTGAAGGGCAGGAAGATGTTGGTCTTCTGGTAGCTGCGCCCGATGCCCAGCCGCGAGATGCGGTGCGAGGGCAGGCCGGCGAGTTCGCGCCCGGCGTACTTGATGCTGCCCGAGGTGGGCGGCAGGTCGCCGGAGAGCAGGTTGGTCAGCGTGGACTTGCCGGCGCCGTTGGTGCCGATCACGGCATGTACCTGGCCGACGTGGAGGTCCACCGAGACGTCGGTGACGGCGGCCAGTCCGCCGAAACGCTTGCACAGGGCGCTGGCGCGCAGGATGGGCTCGGTCATGCCTCATCCTCGGTCTTGCGCCGGTCGAGCAGCCCCGCCAGCCCGCGCGGCAGGAACAGCGCGACGGCGATCACGCACAGGCCCATCGCCAGTTGCCAATGCTTGGCCCAGTGGCCGAACAGCGCGGCGTCGGAGAGCGCCTCCTGCAGCAGGTTGAAGGCGAAGGAGCCGATCACCGCGCCGTAGAGCGTGCCCATGCCGCCGAGGATGACCATCATCAGCACGTTGCCCGAGGTATGCCAGGAGAGAATTTCCGGGTTGACGAAGCCGAACTGAAGGGCGGCGAGGTAACCCGAGAGCCCCGCCAGCGCGCCGGCCAGCACGTAGGCGGCGAGCTTGTAGCGGAAGGTGGGAAAGCCCAGCGCGCGCATGCGATGCTCGTTGGTCTTGATGCCGACCAGGGCGCGGCCGAAGTTGGAGGCCAGCACGCGGCGCAGCGCGGCGTAGACCACGACCATCCAGCCGAGCACGAACCAGTAGAACACCTTGACGTTCTCCAGGTCGATCAGCGAGGTCTCGCCAAGCTTCGCTTCCGGCTTGACGTAGATGTAAATGCCGTCGGAACCGCCGCCGAGCTTGGTGTCGTGGAAAAGGAAGAACAGCATCTGGGCGAAGGCCAGCGTGACCATGATGAAGTACACGCCGCTGGTGCGCAGCACCAGCAGCCCGGTGACCAGCGCGAACAGGGCGCAGGCGGCCATCGCGGCGGGCAGGGTGGTCCACAGGTTGCCGGCTTCATACTGCGGACTCATCAGCGCGACGACATAGCCGGCGAGGCCGAAGAAGGCGGCGTGGCCGAGGCTGATCAACCCCGTGTAACCGACCAGCAGGTCCAGGCTCATGGCGAAGATCGCGGTGATCATCACCTTGGAGACGAGTTGCACGTAGAACTTCTCGCCGACGAAGGGAAAGACCGCCAGCGCGGCGACCACGGCGAGCAAGGCGAACAGGGCGGCGGC
>SSTA01000121.1 GCA_009469685.1 Azonexaceae bacterium
GGGCTGGATCTTATCCGACCGGGGTCCGAGTTCCTTGAGGACGGCGGCCATTTCGGCCAGGGTGGTCGGGCAGATGTCCGGGCACGCGGTGTAGCCGAAGGTGATGAGTTGGAAGCGACCGCGAAAATCTTCGCTGCTCACCGCCCGTCCGTTGGGGTCCATCAGCAGAAAGCGTGGGACGATCTCTTCCGCGGCCTCGGTACCGGAGCGATGGCCGGTCTGGGCCCAAGCGTTTCCGACGAGGGTGAGCGCAAGCAGGAGAAGGGCTGCGGCCAGCGGCTTCACGGAGTCCGCGGGAAGGCGGCCTGGAGAGCCCTTTCCGCCAGGTCGAGCGCTTGGCTCAGTTCGCGGGGATCGGGGCAAACAGTGCCTTGTCCCTGGGCCAGAAAGGCGGTGTTGGTTGCCTGTTCGAACAGATCGCCGTACTCCCGCGTCTTGGGAGCCCCCGTGGTCACCGCATTCCGCGCCCGGCTCCCCAGCGCGGGCTGCTTGCAGGCCAGAGCGATGCCGTTGATGCGGCCGAGTTCCTCGAGGGCGGATACCGCGGCGGGGGAAGCGGCGCCAGCGCCCATGACCGCGAACACCAGCGGGAGCAGGGCGAAGAAAATTCGGGGCTTCATATCCATGATCCTGAAAGAATGCGCGGGATTATAGCCATGCTTGGCGGGGCCTCCCATCGCTTGAGTCAAAACCCGCTGCGCTTGGCGCGGGCGTCGTCGAGAATTTTGCACAACTGCTCAGCCCCATCCAGGAGACGGGGCGTGTGGCGCTGGACCAAGTCGGGGTCGATGGCACGTAGATTGTCGCGTCTGACTGCGGTCAGCCGCGGCCAGCGCCGCCAATCGGCAAGCCAGGCCGGGTGGCCGCTGTTGCTGCCCGAAGCGATGATCACCTCGGGGTCGGCCGCGAGGACGGCCTCAACCGTGACGACGGGAGCCACGGTGGCGAGGGAGGAGAAGATATTGCTGCCGCCACACAGGCGGATCAAGTCGGAGATGATCTGCGGGCCGCCGACCGTGATCAGGGGAGAGTGCCAGATCTGATAAAACACGGTCACCGGGGGTTTGCCAATCTGAGCTCGGGCAAGGGATGCCAAGCGTTCTCGGTACGCCGCCGCGCTGGCTTCGGCCGCTCGAATGCCGGTCAGGACTCCGATTCGCTCGATCTGGCTGGCCACGTCTTCGACTCGCTGCGGTTCGACGACGAAGACCGGAAATCCCAGGGATTTGAGTCTTGCGACCTGGGCTGCTGGATTTCCGCTCTGCCAAGCCAGGATCAGATCGGGCTTCAAGGCGGCCACCGCCTCGAGGTCGATCCGGCTGGCATCGCCAACGCGGCGGATGGCCTTTGCACCCTCCGGGTAGTCGCTGAAACTCACCGCGCCGACCACGCGCCCCCCGGCGCCTGCTGCGTAGAGCGTTTCCGCCAAATGGGGCGAGAGGGCGACGATGCGGGTTGCCGGCGTCTGGAGCCTTAAGGTGTTGCCGGTATCGTCGGTGACCGAGATTTGGGCCCGGGCATGAAGCGTCACCGCGAGCATGGCCAGGAGCACCAGCCGGCGAATCATTCGGGGGGCTGCTCCCCGGTCGGCGTCTCGTGGTGGATGCGCTCCAGGGCCACCTGGCGCTGAATTTCGCGCAAGGCCATCTCGCGGCCGTGGAGGGAATAGTATTTGCGGACCGTCGCGAAGACCTTCTTGGCGTCGTGGCCCGCCATCAGATGTCTGGCTTGGCGGTCGGCAAGTTCGCCATCATCGGTGGCTAGCGCCGCCCGCAGAACGTCCAGCCGCGTATCGGTAGGCAACTCGGTGTCGATCAGCGCCGGTCGCAGCCCCGCAAGGCGGGATTTCCCCCGTTCCGGCGAAGCCACTGCCAGCAGGGCGACATAGCTGGCCTGGAGGGCGAGATCGAAGCCCTTGACGTCGCTTTCCCGCAGCCCGAGCAGCAATTTTTCGGCGGCCACGAGGTCTCCGGCGGCCACCTGATTGCGGACTAGGGTGAGTTGATCCTGGGGGGAGACGGCACCGGGCATGGTGTCGTTGGCGATGACCTCGGCCATGGCCGCCCGCGCGGTTTCGGTATCGCCATTCAATGCGGCGGCCTGCGCCAGAAGCCGCTTGCGCAGAAAGTTGCGGGGGGTCTTGCGGGCGATTTCGTCGAGGACCTTCTGCGCCTCGGCGTGCTCGCCCTGGGCCATGCAAATGCTCGCCTTGAGATCGGAGGCATCGAAATAAGAAGGTGTTCCGGCGACGACCAGTTCGATTTCTGCCCGCGCCTCGGTGTGTTTCTGCTGACGGTGGAGGGAACGGGCGACTCCTGCCCGAGCCCAGGGAAACTCGTAATCGGCGAGGATGTTGCGGTAGGCCGCTTCGGCGGCGGAAGCATCGCCGGCCGCGAGATGGGTTTCCGCCTCCTGCCGCAGGATTTCAAACCGGTAAGGACGGCCGGCTTCGCTGTCTCTGCCGCGGGCGAGTACCGCCAGGGCGGCGGCGTAATCCTGGCGGCGCTTCTCGCGGTAATAGGCGGCGAAGAATTTCTTCTTGGCCACGATGCGGTCGAGGCGCAGGAGAAGTTTGTCCGGCGAGAAAGGCTTGATGATGTAGTCGTCGGGCACCAGCTCCACCGCGGCGACCACCTGTTCGTAAGCCTGCTCCCCGGTGACCATCATGAAGATGGTGTCGTCGGAAAGCAGGTTGAAGCGTCGGAGTTCCTCCAGCAATTGCTGGCCGGAACGGCCTTCTCCCAACATGTAATCGCAGAGGACGATGTCGGGAGCGTTGTTGCGAATACGGTAGAGCGCGTCCTGGTAATTGGAGGCGAACTCCACAGCAAAGGCACCCACGGTCTGGGCGATGGCCCGCAGGCTATCGCGCGCCAGGGGCTGGTCGTCGACGACGAGAAAGCGCTTGTCGGCGTAGGCGCTCATCAGGGCAGGCGGAGTTCGAATATGGCGCCGCCGAGGGCGCCGCCATTGGTGAGGTGCAGGGCGCCGCTGCGGCCGTGGCGCACATGGAGGGCAGCGAGGCGTTCGCCGACGAGAAGGCCGGTGCCGCCCTGAGCGGCGGTCGCCGGATCGGGGTATCCCGGACCGTCGTCTTCCACCCGCAGTATCAGGTCCCCGGCGTCGACCGCAGCGGTCAAAAGCACCCGGGAGCGGGCATAGCGGCCCGCATTCTGCACGGCATTGTTGAGAATGTCGCCGACCAGATCCCGGTCCAGGGGCCAGACGTCGGCGACCCGCAAGTCGGTCTCGAGGCGGACTCCGGATTGGAGCAGATGCTTTCCCTGGGCGAGGACCACTTCGTCGCAAAGATCGGCGATCACCGTGGGGACTACCGCCAGGGTAGCGCCCTGGCGCAGCAGGCGATAGGTGGCCAGGGTCCGCGAGAGTCGACCGGCTGCTGCCTCGATGGCATAGCGGGCTTCCGCGAGGTCGACACTGTGGGTACGCTCGGCCGCGGCAATAATCGATTCGGCGACGAACAGCTGGTTCTTGGCGTCATGGACCCCGGACGCCAGAATGTCCAACAGACGCTGCATGATCTCCCCCTCCTATTGCGGGTTTCCCGGCCTTTTCTCCAGGATACTCCGACTGCCTTCCGCCGGGAATGCGTATGTCCGGCGGCCCTCCCCGAATTAGTGCGCAGCCTCCCAATTCGGCCCCACTCCGACTTCCACCACCAGAGGTACAGTCAGTTGCGCGAC
>SSTA01000122.1 GCA_009469685.1 Azonexaceae bacterium
CTCCTTGTAGTTAAGCAAATTGGCGCCCTGCCCGGTGACCGGCCAGACAGAAAGCACGTCGTACATCGGCGTCATTTCGTACGCCGAACCCGGTAGCAGCCGGATCGAGAAGTTCTTGGCATGGCCATCCGTGGCCGCCAACATCCAAAACAGGACCTGCGTACGGAAAAAGGTCTCAAGGTCTCGGCTATTGCGCGAATACACCAGTTTTTCGACGATGTCCGCTTGCCCAGGCCCGCCATCGCTTTCGTACTTCAGCGCACTCGGGCAGCCCAGTGCCTGGCAAAAATCCTCCTGTGGCATTCGCAGCCAATATCCGTCCGCCGTCCGTTGGCGGTCAAAGCGAGTCACCAGCAGTGCCTTTTGATCTTCGAAGGTCGCCATCGCGGTCTCGGCGACCGGAACCCCGAACAATCCCAGCAACCGCGCGCACAGCCACTCGTTTTCCACGGACGTACGCATGTCTGCCTTGCGCGCACCGACCAGGCCCAACGGCAGCTTGAATATGTGCGTCGTCGGCGTCGCCCCGCGCGGCAGGCACCACTGACCTTCATTGAAGGTAAGCGCGGTTTTTTCCTGCGCACCCGCAATCGATATACGAAAATCCGCGTGGCCCCCCCGGTGGATCCCGTCGCCGGGCAGGATCGTGTCGCGGAGCACCTGCGCCACCTTGGCCTCGCTCAGGGGCATGGCGTCCGTTTCGCGGTAATCGGTCGGCTCGCTACCCAGAGGCATCAGTTGGACCGCGCCCACGCAGTCCTGGCCGATCGCTTCCAGCAAATCGAAGGCGCCTCGCGTTGCGGTCCCGAACCGCGCCTGCAACCGCTTGCGAATCGGGTCGCTGTCCGGCAGCAGGTTGTCAAAATAGGCCCCGACAGCCGCATTCCGGATAGCGCCGGCTTGCAGTGGCAGCGACAACGACAGCGGCCGCCGACGATCGGACTGTAGCCATTCCTCGTCGTATCGCAATTCATCGTGACCATTTGGCGATATCGTCCAGTGAGCCACCCGGGCGCCATTCATCCAAAGCGCCAAGACTCGCTGATGTGACTTGCGCCCCATCACCATTCCTCGCTTGGCGTGCTGCTGGGTCTCGTATCCTGCGAGCGGAGCAGCACCTCAAGCCCCAGCGCTTTTGCGAGCACCAGCAGTCGGGCAAGATTGAGCTCCGCCGGGTTCTGCTCCAAGTCCGAGAACCAACTCTGGCTGATGTTTAGGCGTGTCGCAACTTGAGTCTGCGACATCTTCCTTGCGCGGCGCTGGTCCCGCAGGATCGCGCCCAACTGCTCCGGCGTGTGAATAGTAGTCAGCGGGGTTAGTAGGGACATATATGCCTCGGCTATCGGTAATGGCGATATTTATATTTTATGGCCAATAGCCATAAAAAGCAAATACCGCCAAGAGCGATGATTTGGAACCTACAGCGCTTCATCAAAACGGAGCTCCAAGATCCCCATGGGGGATGTACGGACTGACGAGAGCCCGTCTGAATTTTGTTTAACCAGGGTTTCAAATCCCGTCCGAGAATCTGAATCCCCGCTGGAGGTGACCAAGGACCGAAGGACAGCTCACCATCAGGTTGCTACCAGACCTTGGAGCAAGGTCCAAGGTCCGCAAAGAACGAACGCTGACACCGAGCGTCGACCGTCAAAAGTCAACCTTCGCGGGACGGCGCCCGGCACGGTTCCGGTGCACGCGCTGCCGGGCGTGGCAATGTCCTACGGCACGTCGGCGTGCGGCATGCGGCCAATGATCAACTGGGTGCGGCCGGTCAGGTAGGGCGAGTAGATGTTGCGCTCGAAGCGGCGCGGGGCGGGCAGCATAACCGCCAGGCGGGCGGCCTGTTCCTGGGTGAGCTGGGCGGTGGTGGCGCCGAAATAGCGCTTGGCCGCTGCCTCGGCGCCGAACACGCCGTCGCCCCATTCGACTACATTCAGATACACCTCGAGGATGCGCCGCTTGTCCCAGAGCAGTTCCAGCCACATGGTGATGATCGCTTCCTCGCCCTTGCGCAGCATCGTGCGGTTGGGCGAGAGCAGCAGGTTCTTGGCCAGTTGCTGGGTGATGGTCGAGCCGCCGGCCACCGGCTTGCCCTTCTTGCGGTTTTTTTCCAGCGCCTTCTGGATGCCTTCCCAGTCGAAGCCCTCGTGGTCGACCAACTTGTCGTCCTCGGCGGCCACCACCACGCGCTTAAGTTGGTGCAAGAAGCGCGCGGAGTGC
>SSTA01000123.1 GCA_009469685.1 Azonexaceae bacterium
ACGACGGATTTCGCTCACCGCATCCATCACGTAGCGCAAATGGTCGTTCGGATCCGGCGCCGAGAGGTCGTTGATCGCCCATTCCTCGCGCAAGGGCCGCTCGAACTTGGGCCCTTCGCCTTCTTCGAAATAAAGGCCCAGCCCCATGGCGTCCGGGATGGTGAGGATGTCGGAAAAGAGGATCGCGGCATCCAGGTCGTAACGGGCCAGGGGCTGCAGGGTGACCTCGCAGGCCAGCGACGGCGTCTTGCACAGATTGAGGAAATTGCCTGCCCGCTTGCGGGTCTCGCAGTACTCCGGAAGGTAGCGACCCGCCTGACGCATGAGCCACAGTGGGGTACGGTCGGTAGGCTCCTTCAGCAGGGCGCGCAGGAAATTGTCATTGCGGGGTCGGGACACGATGGGCTCGCCGGAAGTCGAAAGAGCCGAATTATCCGCCTTTCAAGAGCCCCGGTCACTTGCGCCAGAAGTAGGGCGTGAACAGAACCACCAGGGAAAAGATCTCCAGGCGGCCGGCAAGCATCGCCAGGGAACAGATCCAGGTCTGGAAGTCGGTCAAGGGACCGTAATTCTGGGCCGGCCCGACGACATTGAGACCCGGTCCCGCATTGTTGATGCAGGCGATGATCGCCGTAAAGGCGGAAACGAAGTCTAGCCCGCTGGCGACAAGGAAGAAGGTCAACTCTCCGACGGTCAGGGCGTAGAGAAAGATGAACCCAAGCACCGCCCCGGAGATGGTCTGGGGAATGATCGTGCTCCCCACCCGGATGGGATGGACCACGTTCGGATGGATCAGTTTTTCCAGCTCCCGCAAACCTTGCTGGGAAAGAATCAGGGTACGGATCATCTTGATTCCGCCGCCGGTGGAACCCGACGAGACGGCAATACACGAAAGAAAGAGCATCCAGAGGGGAACAAAGTTGGGCCACTTGTCGTAGTCCACGCTGGCGAATCCGCAATCGGTCGCAATCGAGACAAGATTGAAGGCAACGTGGCGCAGCGCGACCCCGAAGTCGGAGTAGGTCCCGACCCCCCAGAGATACAGGGCGCACACCAGGATGCTGGAAGCGATCAGGGCGACGAAAGCCTTGGCCTCGGTATCGGCCCAATAACACTTCAGACTGAGGCCTCGCCAGGCGACGAAGTGGGTGGCGAAATTGATCCCCGCCAGCATCATGAAGACGATCAGGATGCCTTCTATCAGGGGCGAATTGAACTGTCCGACGCTGGCGTCGTAGGTGGAAAAACCGCCCAGGGAAAGGGCGGCGAAGGCATGGCAGATGGCGTCCAGCCAGGTCATTCCGGCCAGTTTCAGCGAGGCGATGCAGGCGGCGGTGATTCCGAAATAGACCAGCCACAAGGCCTTGGCCGTGCTGGCGATGCGGGGCGTGAGTTTCGAATCCTTCATCGGCCCGGGTGTCTCGGCCTTGTAGAGCTGCATCCCCCCCACCCCGAGCAGCGGCAGGATGGCGACCGCGAGCACGATGATCCCCATGCCGCCCAGCCAGTTGAGTTCGTGGCGCCAGAGATTCACCGAAGGGGGGAGCGCATCGAGTCCCGTCAGCACGGTTGCCCCCGTCGTCGTCAACCCGGACATGGTCTCGAAGAACGCATCGGTGAAGGACAGGCCGTCGATGGTCAGCATGAGCGGAACCGTCGCGATTGCAGCCATGAGAACCCACGCCAGGGTCACCAGGAGGAAGCCGTCCCGCGGCTTGAGTTCGCGCCGATGGCGATACGTGAACAAAGCCAGGAGTCCGCCGAACCCCAGGCAGACGCCGAGGCCGTCGAGGAAATCGTAGAGGGTCCCGTCGGCGTAGATGAGCGAGCTGACGATGGGCATCAGGTACGTGCTCCCGAAAAACAGGAGCATCATCCCCATGACGTGGAGTACGGGTAGCAGCGTATGCACGACGTCCCCTCAGAAGAAGCCCAGGCCGACCTGGAACAATTCCTCGATCTTGCGCACCAGCCGCTTGTTGAGGCAAAAGACGATGACGTGATCGCCGGACTCGATGACCGTCTCGCCGTGGGCGATGACGACGTGTCCCGCCCGCCGCTCTGCCGTACCGTCGTCCCGTACCCTGAGGACCTCGATCGTATCGAAATCCCGCACCAGAGCGGCGACGGTGACCCCCGGAGGCCAGGGAATATCGGCGATGGCACGCCCGATCACCCGCGACGAACGGGAGTCCCCATGGGCGACGATCTCGAGCGCCTCGGCGGCACCCCGCCGGAGCGAATGGACTGCGGTGACGTCGCCCCGCCGAACGTGGGCGAGCATGCTGCCGATGGAGACCTGGGCCGGCGACAGGGCGATGTCTATGGGACCGCCCTGGATCATCTCTGCATAGGCGCGCCGATTGATGAGGGCGACGACGCGCTTGCAGCCCATGCGTTTGGCGAGGGAGGCCGACATGATGTTGTTTTCGTCGTCGTTGGTCAGTGCCAGGAAGAGATCCATATCGCCGATGTTCTCCTGCTCCAGCAGACTTTCATCGGTCGAGTCGCCGGCAAGGACCAGGGTTTTCCCCAGGCGCTGGGACGCCTGTTCGGCGCGGCCCTTCTGAGTTTCGATCAGCTTGACCTCGTAGTGGGCCTCGAGGGCCGCCGCGACCCGCAGTCCGATATTGCCCGCTCCGCCGATCATGACGCGCCGCACGGGCTGCGTCATACGGCGAAGCTCGCGCATCACCTGACGGATGTCCTCTGCCGCCGCCAGCAGGAATACCTCGTCACCCGCCCGGATCAGGGTATCCCCATCGGGGGCGACGGGCTGGTCGTCGCGGAAGATCGCGGCGATCCGGGCTTCCATGCCGACCGGAAGATGACTGCGCATTTCCCGGATCGGCTTGTTCACCAGCAAACCGCCTTCGTAGGCGCGAACGGCCACCAGACTGACGCGGCCGCCGGCGAACTCCATGACCTGCAAGGCCTCGGGGAAGCGGATCAGGCGATGGATGTAGTCGGATATGACCTGCTCCGGGCAGATGGCGAAATCGACGGCAAAATTTTCCGGAGCCAGCAGGTGCTCATCGTCCAGAAAATCCTGGGAGCGCAGGCGGGCAATGCGGGTCGGGATGTTGAAGACCCCGTGGCCCAGCTTGCAGGCCACCAGATTGGTCTGGTCATTCTGGGTCACTGCGATCAAGAGGTCCGCATCCTCGGCCCCGGCTTCGCGCAAAACCGAGGGATGGGCGGCGTTGCCCGCCACCGTCCGCAGATCGAGACGATCCTGAAGATATTGCAGTCGCACCGTATCGGTATCGACGACGGTGATGTCGTTCTCCTCCGACACTAGGCCCTCGGCCACACTGGCACCGACCTGCCCCGCCCCGAGAATGATGACGCGCATGGCGATCCCCCCTGCCCAAACGGGCCTTATTCTTCCGTTTTCCGGCCCAAGGCCACCCCGAGCTGCTTCAGTTTGCGATAGAGGTGTGTGCGCTCCAGCCCCGATTTTTCCGCGAGCTTGGTCATGTTGCCCCCCTCCAGCCGCAGATGGTGCTCGAAATACAGCTTCTCGAAGGCATCCCGCGCCTCCCGCAGCGGCTGCTCGAGCAGGGGGAGCAAGGAAACCACGGCTTCGTCCTCCTCCTGGGGCCGCAGGCGAGTCACATCCTCGGCGACGATTTCCTCGTCCAGGGTCGTGAGCGCCAGATTGCGCACCAGGGTATAGAGCTCAGACCATCCCCCATCGCCGACACCTTTCCAGGGCTGGGTGCGCAGAGCATTCAGGGCACTGCTGGCCAGCCGGCGATTGGGCACCTCGCCCCGCTCGATGAAATGGGTGAGGAGCAGGCCGGCGATCTCCGGCACGTCGTCGGCATGACCGGCCAGGCTGGGCATGGCCACCCAGATTTCCCCCAACCTCGCAATCAGCTTGCCGTCCCAGCCCGTCTCGCCGAGAGCGGCCAAGGGCCGGCTGCTGGCGGCCACGAGGAGGAGATTGAGCTTCTCCAGGCGGTCGAGGGTGAAGGTGAGATTCATCTGCTGCAGTTTCCCCAAGGCCGTGAGATCGGGTACGAAGATCACCCCGCCGCCAGCCTTCTCCAGAGTCTCCTGGGAGATGGCGCTGGTCTGGGAAGACAGATCGAGCCACGGAGCTCGGGGCGGCTGCAGGGTGCGGGCGCAGATTTCGGCCATGCCGCCCGTCGCGCCCTTGAGCAGAATGACTGAAGCCTTGCCCGCGGCCTGCTCCAGCCGGCGTTTGAATTCCTTCATGAATCCCGTGCGGGCAAAGGCCTCCAGGGTCAGGTGGGGCCGTTGAACCGGCCCGGCGTGCTTGAGCGCCTTCTGGACAGTAGCCAGGAGCTTCTGCAAAGCGATCGGCTTTTCAAGGAATTCGAAGGCGCCGAAGCGGGTCGCTTCCACCGCCGAATCGATGGTACCGTGGCCCGACATCATCACCACCGGCATGCTGAGCTGACCTCCGGCGTGCCACTCCTTGAGGAGCGATATCCCGTCGGTGTCCGGCATCCAGATGTCGAGCAGGACGAGATCCGGACGGAGTTCTTCCCGTACCCGCCGGGCAGCCTGAGCATTTTCCGCCAGCCGTACGTCGTAGCCCTCGTCGATCAGAATTTCCGAGAGCAGCTCCCGGATTCCGACCTCGTCGTCAACGACCAGAATGATTGCCATTTTTGCTTTCCTCCTCCCGCACCAGGGGCAGGCGAATTTCGATCCGCGCGCCGCCTTCCGGCGAATTGCCGATATCTATGGTTCCGTGATGTTCATCGATGATTTTCTTGACGATGGGCAGACCAAGGCCTGTGCCCCGCGCCTTGGTGGTCACGTAGGGCTCGAAGATGCGCGGCAGCAACTCTGCCGGAAATCCAGGACCATTGTCAGCCACCAGGAGCCGCGCATGTTTTCCCACCCGTGCCGTGCGCACGGTGATTCCCCCGTCGCTGCGACCCTCCAAGGCATCCTCGGCATTGCGTAGAAGATTGTGGATGATCTGCCGCAGCTGGGTGGCATCCCCGAGAACCGCCGGTAGCCCGCTGGCGAGATCGGTCGAGATGGCGGCCCCGGAGGTTTCATAGAGGCCCAACACCTCGCCGATCAGTGCATTGAGGTCCAGGGGCGCCACCTCCGGCGCCGGAAGCCGAGCGTAATCCCGGAAATCGTCAACCATACGCTTCATCGCCTGGACCTGATTGATGATCGTCTGGGTCCCCCGCTTGAGCATATCGGCATCGCCGTTCATGAGCTTGTCCGAGAGCTTGAATTGCAGACGTTCGGCGGAAAGCTGGATGGGAGTCAGGGGATTCTTGATTTCATGGGCGAGGCGGCGGGCAACCTCGCCCCAGGCAGCACTGCGCTGAGCGGAAATCAGGCGAGTGACGTCATCGAAGACCACGACCTCGCCCCCGCCGCTCGCTTCGGGGAGACGCGATCCGCGCAGCAGGAGCACCTGCGGCATCCCGTTGGGACGTTCCAATTCCAGCTGGCCCTGCCATTCGCCGTCGCTACTGGCGGCGAAGTGCCCATTGACGCAGGCAGCCAGGGCGTTCTGGCGTGACCATTCCGCCAGGGCAGTCCCAACCAGCCCCTGGAAATCATCCCCGAGTATGGTCAGGGCGCCCTCATTGACCGTGCGCAGGACGAAGGCCCGGTCGAAAACCAGCACCCCTGCCGAGAGATTGGCCAGGATGGACTCCAGGTACCCGCGCGCCGATTCGAGTTCGGCCCGATGCCGCTCGGTCTCCCGGCGGGCATCGTCCAGTTGCCGGGTCATGCGACTGAACGACTGGGTGAGGACCCCAAGTTCATC
>SSTA01000013.1 GCA_009469685.1 Azonexaceae bacterium
CAGCGCGGCGAGGCCGCCAAGGTCGTGCTGGCAGGCGAGGTCGCCCAGAAGGGCAAGCGTGGGGCCGCGGACTGCAGCGATTCCCGCGGCGGTGGACAGGTTTCCGTCGATCCCGCTGACTCCTCGGTTGGCGAAGAATTCAATGGCCTTGCCGGAGCTGCCGGAAAAGCTGTCGACATCGCGTATGGGCAGGGAATTGCCGATGAAGACTGCAGCTCCCGCCGGCACGGCGGCGACGATGGCCTGAACGACTCGGGCTTCGGCAGGGAGGGGGAGGGTTGCCAAAGCTGCCTTCGCCTCCGCCTCGGCCGTTGC
Source organism: Azonexaceae bacterium (assembly GCA_009469685.1). The sequence goes on from SSTA01000013.1 coordinate 316, forward strand.
ATAGGCCGCGATCCAATCCGGCCGGGCGATCGGCGGAAGGGCTGCGGCAAGTGCACGGCAGAAGGCGGCAGGTTCCGAGCGAACCAGGGTCCCGACGGTGTGGGCAGGATCGTTCCAGCGCGGACGGTCCTCGACCACGATGACCTCGGGGGCCTGGCTGGCAAAGACCTGGAGCCGGCGGTTGACGGGGAACTCGCCGAAGCGCAATACCCAGGTGGGACGATGGGTGGCGACGAAATCGTCCCGACGCAGCCAGCGATCCTGGTGGCCGCAGACGAGACCGCGGTCGTGGGGGCCGAAGCGCAGGTTGGCGAGGGGTTCTGCGATCACCGGGCAGGCGAGCTTGCGGGCGAGGTCGGTGAGGGCGGACGGAAAGGCGGGATCGGCGCCGGGGGTGGCCATGGCTCCGCACACGATGACCCCGGGGGCACCGGCGACGGTTGCCGCGACCGCGGCGACGGTCTCGGACGCCGGCGCGCCCGGGATTGGCCGGTGGATGCGCATGGCCGGCAAGGGTGCCAATGTGGGGACGGCATCGTTCCCGGGGAGCAGCGGTTCGCGGAAGGGTTGATTCACCTGCACGGGTCCGGCCAGTGGCCAGCAACTGGTTTCTACCGCACGGGCCGCAAGCCGGTGGAGCCACCCGGCGGCAAAATCCGGGTGGGGAGATTCCAGGAGATGGCGGTCGCGGAGCAAGCCGGTGAAGAGTCCCGACTGATCGACGGTCTGGTTGGCACCGCAGGCTTGGAGTTCGCAGGGCCGGTCGGCGCTCACCAGAATCAGCGGTACGGCGGCCCGGTCGGCCTCGATCACCGCCGGCAGCCAGTGGCCGGGGGCGCTCCCCGAAGTACCGAGGACCAGGGCCGGAACGCCGCTGGCCTTGGCGATGCCCAAGGCGACGAAGGCCGCGCATCGCTCGTCGATCACGACCCGGCAGGCGATGGCGGGCTGGCGCAGAAGGGCGAGGGCCAGTGGTGTCGATCGGGAGCCCGGGGAAATGACGGCATGGCGGACTCCGGCCGCGGCGAAGCCGGCCACCAGGGTCTGCGACCACAGGTAGTTCAGGCTGCCCGTATCCATGGGTCGGAATCTCCCGATTTCCGCCACGCGGAGCCTGGGACGAGAAACGAAGGGCAGGAACTCATGGGTCTCATGCTTCCCTGGCCATGGATCTGGACGAACCCCGCGCCGCAACAGGGGGCGAACACAGGGCGTCAACGAGAGTCCGAAGCTTGACCTCGGTTTCCGCCAGCTCCCGCTCCGGTTCCGAACCGGCGACGATGCCGGCGCCGGCCCACAGACGCGCTTCGCGGCCGATCAACTGCGCGCAGCGCAGGGCGACCGCCACCTCGCCGTCGCCATCGGCGGAAATTTCGCCTATCCCGCCGCTGTACCAAGCGGGGCGCTCTTCGCCGTGGCTGCGCAACCAGTCCAGGGCAGCCGCACGTGGGTGGCCGCCGACGGCGGGCGTGGGATGGAGGGCGGCAATCAGATCGAAGAGGCTGGTGCCCGGTCGCGGTCGCCCTTCAAGCCGCGTGCGGCGATGGCTCAGGTGTTCGAGGCGAAGCACTTCGTCCGGCAGAGCGCGAACCCCTTCCGGGCACAGATCGGCGAGGGCGGCAGCGACGGCGGCGACGACGTGGGCCTGCTCCCGGCGGTTCTTGTCGCATTCCAAGGTCTCACTGCCAGCATCGCCGCCTGCGGTCCAGGCAGTTCCAGCCAGGGCATCGGCCTGGGCAATGCCGGCGCGGAAAAGCACCAGGCTTTCCGGGGTCGAGCCCAGAAAGACTTCGGCGCCTTCTCCGACAGCGTAAGTGAGGCAACTTGGCTGGCGGGCCAGGAGCGCCGCGAGGACAGGCCCTGGCGGGATGTCGCGCTCGCCGCTCAGTTGGGCGGAGCGGGCGAGCACGAGCTTTTCCGCCTTGCCGGCGGCGATGGCTCGCAGGGCGGCGCGCACGCGGGCCAACCAGGCGCGGTCCGGCAGCTCGCGAGGTAGCCGGACCACAGGCACCGCTGGGCGGGTATCGGGATGGTCCAGAAGTTTCGCCGCGCCGGCAGCGATTTCGCAGGCGCGGGGAGCAAGCCCCGTCACCGTCAGCGTGCAACTGCCCGCGCGGCAATCGAGTAGCAGCGCCGGAAGAACGAGGCGGGCGCTAGGGGCGTCGTGGGATTCCGGAGCAAAGGAGAAACCGAAAAACAGTCTTGGGGCGAGATCGCCGCGGGAAACGGCAAACAGCCCGGCGGCGGCATTGTGAAGTGCAGCGAAGCGGCCGGGGCCGGCCGAGGTGTACTCCAGCGCCGCCCCCAAACCAAGTGTCCAACGCCCTTGCTCCGGATTGGCCAGATACCACCAGGGACCCTTTTCGGGAACCGCGCCGAGCCAGTCGTTCTGCCCGTTCCCCAGGGGAAGGGTCATGCTCACCGGGGAGGATGCCGGAGCCACTGCGGCCAGGGCGGCCAGGCGGCGCGATAAGGCGGGATCGCCGAGCGCCCTGCGGGCAGCGTCGATCATCAGGCGTATTCCAGAGCAAGGTGCCGGAGCGCCTGGCGGTCGATCTTGCCACCGGCCAGGCGGGGTAGGGCGGCCACCGGAACGATGCGGCGGGGACGGGCCGCCGGGCGCAGGTGCGCTCGGCTCCAGGCGACGAGCGTGGCCGGCTCGGCGGTGCCTGCCACGATCGCCACCACCAGATCCCCCCAGACCGGGTCCGGGATTCCCGCCGCGGCGACTTCGCGGACTCCGGGGCATGCCGCAAGCGCGGATTCGATTTCGACCGGATGGACGTTCGTCCCCCCGCTCACCAGAACATCGTCGGCCCGGCCCAGAACCTCGACCTCGCGGTCTTCCACCCGTCCGAGATCGCCCGTCGCGAACCAGCCGTCGATAAGGCCTAGCCCGGGGCGCAGGGACGGATTGAGGTAGCCGAGCATGACCTGCGGACCCGCCAGCCATAGCCGGCCATCGGCGTCGTCGCGCACCTGCATTGCAGGTGAAGGGCGGCCGGCGAGTCCCGGGCGCCAGCAACCATCCCGGGGACGATGGGCGGCAACCTGGGCGGCCGTTTCAGTCATGCCCCAGGAGGGATGTAGGGGCCAACCCGCCTCCGTGGCTTTCCTGAAAAGTGATTCCGCCAGAGCAGCGCCGCCGATCAGGGCGACCCGCAATGACGCTGGGGGCCGGATCCCGGCGTCCACCAACTGGGTCAACATGGCCGGAACCAGGGAGATGTGAGTGACCGGTCTGGAAGCGAGGACGCCCGACACTGCATCGATCCCAAAGCGCTCCAACAGGAAGACCGCGGCTCCGGCCCGCGCTGCGCGCCACAGGATGGCAAGGCCGCCGACATGGAAGAGCGGCAGACAATTGAGCCACAGATCACCGGGCTCCAATTCGAGGCAGCGGTTGGCGGCTTCCGCCGCGGCGTCGAGGTTGCCCTGGGAGAGCATGACTGCCTTGGCTTCCCCCGAACTTCCGCTGGTTGCGACGACCAGCGCCAGTTCGGGAGCGGTTTCGCGGGCCGAGGTCCAGGGAATCCCGGCGGTCGGCAGGGCCGCCAAGCGCTCGGCCTGGCGGCCGGCGAGAGCCTGCCAGACCGGCCAGCGGGCGTCCGCGAAGGCGGGGTCGAGAGGCCAGAACGCCCGGCAGGCAGCGCTGGCTCCGTAAGCGGCGAAGGCCAGGTCGCGGTTTCCCGCGGCCAGGGCAACGATGGGGGCGGAGCCCTCGGCGAAGACTGGGCCCAGGGACAGGGCTCGCTCGCGCAGCTCACCGAAGTTCAGTTCTTCGTCGGCAGTGGCCAGCGCCAGCGCTTGGGAGCGGTCGCGGGCCGACCGGGCGAGGTGCTGAAAGAGGGAGAAAGAAGGCTGCATCAGAGACTGATTATAAGCCCCGGCACCTGGGCTGCCGTGTGTGAGAGATCAAGAAAGGACGGGGACGAATCCCAGTCCGGGTCGGTCCGGCAGGCGCAAGCGACCTCCCGCCACCGGCGGCGGAGTCCCGGTGTCCGTAGCGAACCAGCCCGCCGTGGCGAGTCCATGGGCGACTTCGCGATCGCTTCCCGCGGCGACGGCGGCAGCCAGGTGGGCTGCGGCGAGGAGACCACAGGCGCTCTCCAGCGCGGAGGTCACGACGCAGGTGATACCCGCATCCCGGGCCTGGCGGGCGAGGGCCAGGGTGGCCCGCATTCCGCCATGGCGGGCGGGCTTGAGCACCAGACGGCGTACCGGCGATCGGGCGAGAAGCTCCGGAACCGGAAGGCGGGCGAGAGATTCGTCCAGTGCCAGGGCGATGCGGGTGCCTTCCTGCAGGCGGTCCAGGGCTGCCGGATCGGGGTCCCGCAAAGGCTCTTCCAGGGACTCCACCGGCAGTCGCTCGCAGGCGGCGAGAAACTCCACAGCGGTGATTTCGTCCCAGGCGCCATTGGCATCGAGCCGCAGCCGGCAGCCCGCCGGCAGGGCCTCCGCCAAGTGCTGGAGAATTCGGATCTCGGTCGCCGGGAGCGTGCAGCCCACCTTGAATTTGAGGACCGAATAGCCTTCTTGGCAGGCGGCCACGATGTCTTCCGGCGTCGCTGCCGTGACGGCGCCGAGGATGGCATTGACAGGAATCTCCGAAGCTGCCGGGCTGCCGGCCAGAAAACTTGCCAGGGGCGTTCCGGCGGCTTGGGCTTCGAGATCAAGGGCGGCGCACTCTTCGGCATAGCGCATGGCAGAGGCTTCGTCGATTCCGGCCTCCGGAAGGGGGGCACAGTCGCCCCAGCCGATGCGGCCGTCCGCGGCGTCCAGCCGTAGAAGCTGACCACGCCTGCCGTCAATCCGGCGTCCGCCAGCCTCCCAGGGACGACGGAAGGGGAGACCGTAGGACAGCCACCGGGCGGAGATGGGGATCACGGCCGCTTGCGGAAGGGGGAAAAATCCGGCGGGCGACGCTCCAGCCAGGCGTCGCGCCCCTCCTGGCCCTCGGCGGTCATGTAGAACAGGCCGGTCGCGTTGCCGGCGAGTTCCTGGATGCCTGCCAGTCCATCGGTATCGGCGTTGAAGCCGGCTTTGATCATGCGCAGGGCCATGGGCGAAAGGTCCAGCATCCGCTTGCACCAAGCCACGGTCTCCTCCTCCAGCATTTCCACCGGGACTACGGCATTGACCAGTCCCCAGTCCAGGGCCTGGGCAGCGTCATACTGCCGGCAGAGGAACCAGATTTCCTTGGCGCGCTTGACGCCGATGGTCCGCGCCAGCAGTCCCGCGCCGAGACCGGCATCGAACGAACCGACCCGAGGCCCGGTCTGGCCGAAGCGGGCGTTTTCGGCGGCGATGGTGAGATCGCAGACCAAGTGCAGGACGTGTCCCCCTCCCACCGCGTAGCCGGCCACCATGGCGACGACCGGCTTTGGCAGACGCCGAATTTGCATCTGCAGGTCGAGGACGTTCAGATGGGGAGTGCCGCCTTCGTCGATATAGCCTTCGTCGCCGCGCACCCTCTGATCGCCGCCCGAGCAGAAGGCCTCGGCGCCGGTTCCGGTGAGGATGATGGCGCCGATGGCGTTGTCGTGGTGGGCGCGGTGGAAAGCGTCGATGAGCTGATCGACGGTTTCCGGGCGGAAGGCATTGCGCCGTTCGGGGCGGTTGATGGCGATGCGGGCGATTCCGTCGGCTGTGCCGAAAAGGATGTCGGAATAGTCGCCTTGGTTTGTCCAGGGCAGGGCGGGGCGGATCATGGTGGCAAGGGAAAAAGAAAAATTGTATTCGTCCCGAAGGGGGGAGCGGAAATTTAAACCGCCGGACCCCACAGTTCCTTGACTTTGTTATAAAGTGCTGGAAAACAAGAAACTAAGCATTTAGTAATAAACGCGTCGCCCGGGGGGGTTCGGCGGGTGGCGCTGGAAGAAACATGGATGCCTTGCCACGCGTGCTCATCGTTGACGCCTCCCGCGTCATCCGCGCTTCGCTTTCAAAAATCCTGACGGAATTCTTTGACGTTCGGGAAGAGGCCAACGGCGAATCTGCCTGGCAGACGCTGGTGCTCGATTCCTCTATCGTCGCGGTCATCTCCGGCGCCAGCCTGCCCAAACTCGACGGCTACGGACTGGTCGAGCGCATGCGGAGCAGCAAGCTCCAGCGGCTGCGGGAGACGCCGTTCTTCCTGATCATCTCCGACACCGTGGGCGAGGGGGAGCGACAGCAGGCCCGGATCAGGGGGGTGACGGACTTTCTTCAGAAAGGCATGGCTAGCGCCCAGATCGGCATGCTGGTTGCCGCCATCCGCAAGGGCGCGGAGGTTCCGCCGCCGGAAGATCCGGCGACCGAGGGCAGGGGTTCCTACAAGGTCGGCGAATCGGTTGCCGATGAGGAGTCGGTGGGCACCGCCAGCAATCTTGGCATCAGCGACATCATGGGCCAGATGGGCCGCATGGCGGGCATGTCCGGAATCACGGCCAGCGACGTCATGGGGTCCGCGAAGCCCGTTCCGGAGTTTCCGCCCCGGGCCGAAGTGGAGCTTTTCCTGACGCGCTATCTGGCCGCCGGCGGCAATCACTCGGTCGGGGTTCTGGTGTTCGGCTTGGACAGCTATCCTCGCGTCGCCCAGCGCTTTGGGTCCGACCTCGCCGACAAGATTGCCCTCAAGTTCGGTCGCCTTCTCGCGAACAAGATTCGAACCGACGACTGCATCGGTGCCTTTTTGCCGGGACGTGTCGCCATCGTGGCTCCGGGCACCAATCGCGCCCTCTGTGCGAGTTTCGCCGAGCGCGTGTGCAAGGGGCTGGCTGCAGCGCAGATTTCCATTCGCGGCGAGCGGGTGGATATGACCGTAAGCGTCGGCGTCGCCGCCGTGCCCGAGGATGGCGTCGCGCTCTCGGCGGACGATTTCCTGATGCTTGCCAACGGGCGCATGGACGCTGCGCTCAAGGCCGGCGGCAACCGCGTCGAATCGGGGCAATCGCGAACCAGCGAAGACTTCCGCAAGGACGAATTTGTTCTCCGACTGAAGGAGATCATGACTTCAGTTTCGCCTGAAGCGCTACAGCCTTGTCTGGGGAGCGTCGGCCTCCAGATCGTTCCCGTACTCAAGCAGATCGATCTGGCATTCAACCTGGGATTGCCCCTGGACGACATCGAGCGAAAGCTTTGGTCGCGAGCCCGATCCGAGAGAATGATGGGCTGATCCCCATAGGAAAACGGCCGGAATCTCCGGCCGTTTCGTTTTTCTCGGTCAGGCCGTGACCGGGATCTTGCCGATCTTGACCTGCCACTCCCGCGGTCCGGTGTTATGCACCGAAGTGCCTGACGAGTCGACCGCCACGGTCACCGGCATGTCCTGCACATCGAACTCGTAGATGGCTTCCATGCCCAGGTCGGCAAAGCCCACCACCTTGGCCGATTTGATGGCCTTGGCCACCAGGTAGGCGGCGCCGCCGACGGCCATCAGGTAGGCGGACTTGTTGTCCTTGATGGCCTCGATGGCGACCGGGCCGCGCTCGGA
>SSTA01000124.1 GCA_009469685.1 Azonexaceae bacterium
CAGCGGGAGAGGAAGTCGTCGATTTGCATGATGGCGGGATTCTAACCCGCCAGCGGGTTATTTCGCCTGGCGCGGCGGCGGGGTGAGGAGCAGGGTGGTGCCTTCGTGCTGGGCGGGGGATCTGCCGGCGAAGAGGGTGCGCTGACCCTGGACGATGCGGCCTTCCAGGACGATGCGGCTCCGGGGGCCGATGAGGTCGCGGTCGACGGTGGCGGCAAAGGGAATGGGCACCTGTCGGCCTTGGAGGGGCACATCGAGTTCGGCGAGCACCCGACGTCCGTCCCGGGCGGTCAGGTGGAAAACGGCGTCGGGGGGCAGGGCGCTACGTTGGCGGTAGGTGGCCTGGCCTTCGAGGGTGAGGAAGTGGCTGACCGGCGCCGGGAGCGCCTGTTCCTGGGCGGTTCCCGCTAGACTGATCAGTGTTGCGGCGAGGGCGGCGAGGATGCGCGGGGGCATGGTCAGGGCAAGGCGAGAGGCTGCCACTGGCCGTCGATGAAGCCTTCCAGGGGGCGGAAGCGCGCCTTGTAGGCCATCTTCCGACTGCCGCCGATCCAGTAGCCCAGGTAGAGATAGGGCAGACCGAGGGCGGCGCACTGGGCGGCCTGCCAGACGACGTTGTAGGTGCCGAGGCTTGCTCCGGGGACATCGGGGTCGAAGAAGGTGTAGACCGAAGACAGTCCGTCGTCGAGGACGTCGATGACGCTGACCATGCGCAGGATATCGCCTTCCGAAAATTCGATCAGGCGCGTGTCGACCCGGCTCTGCAGGAGAAAGTGGGAGTATTGCTCGTGGCTGTCCTCGTCCATTCCGCCGCCTGCGTGGCGGGCATTCTGGTAGCGGGCATAGAGGGCGTAGTGGGCGTCGACAAAGATCAGCGGCAGTTCTCGCACATTGAGGGCGGTGTGGCGCCGCAGGGCGCGGCGCTGGGCGCGGTCGGGGGCGAAGTCGGCCACGGGCAGGCGAACCGGAACGCAGGCGTTGCAGTGGTCGCACCAGGGGCGGTAGGTGAAGATTCCGCTGCGGCGAAAGCCGAGGCGCACCAGTTCGCCGTAGACATCGCCGTCGATGAGGTGAGCGGGGGTGGCGACTTGGGAGCGGGCCTGGCGGTCCGGCAGGTAGCTGCAGGGGTAGGGGGACGTCGCGTAGAACTGGAGGAGCGAGAGGGGCAGCGCCGAATCGTTGAGGAAGGCCATGGTCAGCGCACGTAGGGGTTGGCGGGGGCAGACCACGGGCCGCGCCTTCCGGGTTCGAGGATGAGATGCTCGAGGCGGTGGAGAAATTCGGCGCGGGGGATGGGCCGGGCGCCCAGGGAGGCGAGGTGGTGGGTGTGCATCTGGCAGTCGATCAAGCGTGTACCCTGTTCCCGAAGATGATGAACGAGAATTGCGAAGGCAGCCTTGGAAGCATCGCTACGCCTGGAGAACATCGATTCGCCGTAGAACATTCCCCCGATCGCCAGTCCGTACAAGCCGCCGACCAGGCCGCCTTCGCCGTAGGCTTCGACCGAGTGGGCCCAACCAAGTTCGTGGAGTCTTCCATAGGCGTCGATCATTTCCGGCGTAATCCAGGTTCCGCCCTGGCCCGGGCGCGGCGTGTGGGCGCAGCCGGCGACGACTCCGGCGAAATCGGTGTCGAAGCGGATGTCGAAGCGACCGCTGCGCAGCGTCCGGGCGAGGGAGCGGCTGACCTTGAACTCTTCGGGAAAAAGCACCATGCGCGGATCGGGGGCGTACCACAAGGGCTGGCCTTCCAGAGTGCCCCAGGGAAAGATGCCGCGACAGTAGGCGTCGAGCAGCCGCGCCGGGGAGAGTCCGCCGCCGATGGCCAGAAAGCCATCCGGTGTCGCCGACTCGACCGGCGGAAAGGGGTCGAGGGGGCTGAGGATGCAGATCATCCGCCGACGGCGGTCTTGAAGGCGATGACGTGGTCGGCATCCAGCCGGATGCCGATCTTTTCGCCGAGGGCGTGGTTGTGATGGGAGGGAACCAGGGAGAGGACTTCGGTGCCGCTCGCCAGACGCAGGGTGTAGAGGATGTCGGCACCGCGGAAGGCCTTGTGGAGAACTTCGGCCTGCTGCGGACTGCGGTCGTCATGGACGACGTCGTCCGGACGCAGCAGCACCTCGACGCCGCAGCCTTTGCCGCAGGCGTTGCAGCCGAGACCGCACTCCACCGGTACGCCGGACTCCAGAACGCCCAGTTCGACTTCGACCCGGCTCGCGTCGAGCACTCTGCCGCGAATGAATACCCCCTGGCCGACGAAATCGGCGACAAAGCGATTGGCGGGGCGGTGGTAGAGGTTGTACGGGGTATCCCATTGCTGAATGCGGCCCTCGTGCATGACGCCGATTTCGTCGGCCATGGCGAAAGCCTCATGCTGGTCGTGGGTGACCAGGATGGCGGTCATACCCTCGCTCTTGAGGATTCCGCGGACCTCGATCGAGAGCCGTTCCCGCAGGTCGACGTCCAGGTTGGAGAAGGGCTCGTCCAGGAGCACCAGCTGGGGACGCGGGGCCAGGGCGCGAGCCAGCGCGACGCGCTGCTGCTGCCCGCCGGAAAGCTCGTGGGGAAACTTGCTCCCTTGGCCGGCCAGGCCGATGGTGGTCAGCAATTGCTCGACCCGGGTGCGGCGCTCGGATTCCTCAAGATCCGCCAGGCCGAAGGCGATGTTGGCAGCGACGGTCAGGTGGGGAAAGAGGGCGTAATCCTGAAACACCATGCCGACCTGGCGCTTTTCCGGGGGGATGCGGTGGCCGGGCCGGCTCACCACCTGGCTGTGGATCAGGATTTCCCCGTCGGCGATTTCTTCGAATCCCGCAATGCAACGCAGCAGCGTGGTCTTGCCGCAGCCCGAAGGGCCGAGGAGACAAGCGATGGTGCCGGTCTCCAGGCGGAATTCGATGCCATCGACGACGGTGTGGCGGCCGTATCGCTGGACGACGCCGCGCAGCTCTAGTTGGGACATGGCATCGATTATAATTCGCATTCGCTCCCATGGCCGTTCATCCCCGCGTTTCCCTCCTCACCGCCACGGCGGTCGCCATTGCGGTCCTGGCGGCAGTGCCGGTGGCGAGCGTCGGCTTCAATCTTTTTGCGGGCGGTACCAGCGCGACCTGGGCGCATCTCGCGCAAACCGTCCTCGCCGACTATGTGCAGAATTCCCTGCTGCTTTGCCTGGGCGTCGGCCTCGGCGTCGCGATCTTCGGGGTGGCGACGGCCTGGCTGACCGCGATGCACGAGTTTCCGGGGCGACGCTTCTTCGAGTGGGCCCTGGTCCTGCCCCTGGCCGTGCCGGCCTACGTCATGGCCTATGTCTACACGGACTTCCTGCAATTCGTCGGTCCCGTGCAGACGGCCCTTAGGGAAACCTTCGGCTGGAGTCACGGAGACTACTGGTTTCCCGACATCCGCACGCTGCCCGGGGCCGTGTTGATGTTCGTCTGCGTTCTTTATCCCTACGTCTACCTCCTGGCCCGCAACGCCTTCATCGAGCGGGCGGGAGGCATGCTGGAGGCGGCACGGACGCTCGGTCTGGGTCCCTGGCGGGCTTTCTTCACCGTTTCGCTTCCCCTCGCGCGTCCGGCGGTGGCTACCGGCGTCGCCCTTGCCCTCATGGAGACCCTGGCCGACTACGGGACCGTGGCGTATTTCGCCGTCAACACCTTCACCACGGGCATCTACCGCGCCTGGTTTTCCCTGGGCGACCGGATCGCCTCGGCCCAACTGGCGGCCATGCTGCTGGGCTTTGTGCTGCTCCTCGTGGTGGGCGAGCGCCTTTCCCGCGGGCGGGCCCGTTACCACAACACCACCGGCCGCCATCGGCCCCACCCCGGCGCCCGGCTCGGGGGCGGAGCCGCCTTCTTGGCGTTCGGTGCCTGCATCCTTCCCCTGGGGCTTGGATTCCTCCTTCCTGCGGGCTTGCTGCTCAAGATGGCGCTCACCGAGGGCGATGCCCAGTTCGGTACGCGCTTCCTGCTGCTCTCCCGCAACAGCTTCGTCCTGGCAGGGGTCACGGCGTTCATCGCGGTCGGCTTTTCGCTCCTGCTGGCCTATAGCGCCCGCCAGTCGCGGACGTTGCTGACCCGGGGGCTCAATCGGCTGGTGGGAATGGGGTATGCGGTTCCGGGAGCGGTCATTGCGGTGGGCGTGCTGATTCCGGTGACCCGCCTGGACAATTGGCTTGCCGCCCAGTGGCAAGACTGGCTGGGGACGAATCCGGGGCTGCTGCTCACCGGCGGAATCGCGGCCCTGGTCTATGCCTATCTGGTGCGTTTCCTGGCCGTGGCGCTGCAGACGGTGGGGGCGAGTCTGGCCAAGATCACTCCCGCCATGGACGACGCGTCCCGCAGCCTGGGGGCGGGGCAGGGGGAGACCCTGCGCCGGGTCCATGTGCCCATCCTGCGCGGGAGCCTGTTCACCGCCGGTCTGCTGGTCTTCGTCGATGTGATGAAGGAACTCCCGGCCACCCTCGTGATGCGCCCCTTCAACTTCGATACCCTGGCCACCCAGGCCTACACCCTGGCTTCCGACGAGCGGCTGGCGGAAGCGTCTACGGCCGCGCTCGCCATAGTCGGGGTGGGGCTGCTGCCACTCATCGCCCTGTCGCGGCAGATTTCCCGTAGTCGAAAATGAAGAAGCCCCGCTTGCGCGGGGCTACGCGGAAACGACCGGGGATTATTTGAATCCGGCCCGGTCGAAGATCATCTGCGCTTTGGCCTGATACATGGCGAGATTCTTCACCGGCAACTTGTCGGCCTTGAATTTGCCCAGGGCGTCGAGAGCAGGGTTGGCGACCTTGACGCTCTCCACTGCCGGCCATTCGTTGTTGCCGTCGGCGAAGTAGCGCTGCGCTTCGTCGGAAGCCAGGTACTCCAGGAACTTGACCGCCGCCGGCTTGTGGGGGGCCGATTTCAGGACGCCCGCGCCGGAGACGTTGATGTGCGTACCGCTGCTGCTCTGATTGGGCCAGACGACGCCGACCTTCTCCATCAGCTTCTGCTCTTCCGGCTTGCTGGAGCGCAGCAGTCGGGCGACGTAATAGGTATTGGAAATGGCAACCTGGCACTCGCCGGCGGCCACCGCCTTGATCTGGTCCGTATCCCCGCCCTTGGGGGCCCGGGCGAAATTGGCGACGACGCCCTTGGCCCAGGCTTCGGCCTTGGCTTCGCCCTGATTGGCGATCACGGAGGCCATCAGGGAGAGGTTGTAGGGATGGGAACCGGAACGGGAACACACCTTGCCCTTGAGGGCAGGATTGGCAAGGTCGTCGTAATTGCTTACCTGCTCGGCCTTGACGCTCGTCTTGTTATAGACGATCACCCGGGCGCGGGTGGAGAAGGAAAACCAGTCCTCGGTACGCAGGTGGGCGGGGATTCTGGACTCCAGTACTTTGGAACTCACCGGACTGAAGAGGCCCAGTTCGTGAGCCTTGGCCAGGCGCGCGGCATCGACCGTCAGGAGGATGTCCGCCGGACTGTTGGCGCCTTCGTTCTTGATCCGTTCGAGAAGCTCGTCTTCCTTGCCTTCGATGCGGTTGATCTTGATTCCCGTCTGCTTGGTGAAGTTCTCGTAGAGCGCCTCGTCCGTCTGATAGTGACGGGCGGAATAGAGATTGAGGACGTTGTCCTCGGCCGTGGCGCTGGCGGAGATTCCCAGGGCGAGGGTGGCGAAGAGGATGCGGAACTTCATGAAGCGACTCCTGCGATCGGTTGCGATGGCAGCGGAGTCTACCCGGGCTCAGGGATTTTGTAAATGAGAATTGTTAGCAGTTGCCGGCATCCGGGCACCCAGGTGTCCGGCGGGAAGACGAGCCGGTTCCGGGAAGCGATTTTTGGAAGGGAAGCGGGCTGCGCAAGGCGCAGCCAGGGTCAGTCTTGGCCGAGAACCCGGCGGGCGCCGTTGTAGCGCTTGACCCAGTAGCTGCTTTGCATGCTCTCGACGCGAACTTCGGCACCCGGCTTGGGAGCGTGGAGGAAGTGGTTGTCGCCGAGGTAGATGCCGACGTGGGAGAAAGCCCGCTTCATGGTGTTGAAGAAGACCAGGTCGCCGGGCTTCAGTTCGTCAGCATCGACGTGCTCGCCGACTTCGCTCATTTCCTTGGCGGTTCTGGGCAGCAGCGTCCCGATGGTTTCCTTGTACACCAGCCGCACGAAGCCGCTGCAGTCGAGACCGTTGTCTTCGTCGTTGCCGCCGCGGCGGTAATTGACGCCCACCAGCTTGAGGCCCTGCAGGATGACATCCTGGGCGGCGTTGGTGTAACGTTCCAGCAAGGACGAGCCTTCTTCGGCGGGCTTCTGTTCGGCGGCGTGGGCGGTGAAGGATGCGGTGGCCACCACGGCGGCGAGCAGTAAACGGGCAAAAGTTTTACGCATGGGGCCGGAGTGTATGTGAAAAACTACACAGCGTAAAGGGTTATGGTCAGACCACTGGAAGACTGAAATTTCCCGCTCGTCCCCGCAAAAACTGGCCCAGTATTCGGAAAAGCGGGGTTCCGGCCCCTGTGAAGAATCCGTAATTATGAATACAATCAGCGATTCGAGGAGAGTTCAATGAACCGATTCAAGGCCCTTTTGATCGAGGAAAAGGACGGCAAAACCGTCTCGGGCATCGTGGACCTGGACGAGGCAGCCCTCGATGCGGGCGAGGTGACGATACGGGTCGCTTACTCCAGCATCAATTACAAGGATGCCCTGGCGGCCACCGGCGCGGGGCGCATCATCCGCCGATTTCCCTGCATCGGCGGCATCGATCTCTCCGGAACGGTGGAAAGCAGTGCCGACCCCCGTTTCAAGGCCGGGGACCTCGTGATCGCCACCAGCTACGACATCGGCGTCGCCCATCACGGCGGGTATTCCGAATTGGCGCGGGTTCCTGCGGATTGGGTCGTTCCCCTGCCGGCCGGATTGACCCTCCACGAAGCGATGGCGCTGGGTACCGCGGGATTTACTGCGGCCCTGGGCCTGGTGCGGATGGAGGAGAATGGCCTACGGCCGGGCAAGGGCCCGGTCCTGGTGACCGGTGCCACCGGCGGAGTGGGCAGTCTCGCCATCGATATGCTGGCTGCCCGGGGATATGCGGTGACCGCCCTGACCGGCAAGGAGGAGGAGAGCGATTATCTCCGCGGCTTGGGGGCATCCGAGATCCTGCTCCGTTCCAGTCTCGATCTCGCCAAGATTCGACCGCTGGATCGGGCGCGCTGGGCCGGGGCCGTCGATAATCTCGGCGGCGATTACCTGGCCTGGATCGCGAGCACCATGGAGCATAGCGGAACGATCGCCGCCATCGGTTTGGCTGCCGGAATGACCCTCAATACCACCGTGGCACCCTTCATCCTGCGGGGCGTCAGTCTCCTGGGTATCGATTCCGGATACATCGGCGCACCGTATCGGAACGGGGTCTGGCAACGTCTGGCGACGGACCTCAAGCCGAGGCATTTGTCTTCCCTCACCCGTACAGTCCAATTGGCCGAACTTCCGGCGGTCTTCCCCGACTTCATCGCCGGCCGTGCCAAGGGACGGGTGGTGGTCGCGGTTGGGGACCAAGCCCATGGCTGACCTTCCTCGGGTTCTGATCGTCGACGATTCGCGCCTCGTGCGGGTGTCGCTGGTCCGAAGCCTGCAGGGTCAGTACGAGGTGCGCGAGGAGGGCGACGGAGAGGCGGCCTGGCAGACCTTGGTTCTCGATCACTCGATACAGGCGGTGATTTCGGACCTTCAGATGCCCAAGCTGGACGGCTACCAACTGCTGGAGAAGGTTCGCACCTCGAAACTGCGCCGCTTGCAGGAAATGCCCTTCATCCTCGTCTCCGGTGAGGAGACCGAGGAGGAGCGCCAGAAGGCCAAGGCGATGGGGGTGTCCGATTTCATCAGCAAGGGCAGCGGGGCGGCGGAGTTGCTGACCCGCGTCGATCGCCTGCTTGAACTGACCCGCATTCGCCAGAGTTTGGGCGAAGGACGGGAGCAAATGGTGCAGGACCCCGCCACCGGCCTCTTCACCCGCCGCTACCTCGAGGTCCAGACCGCCCAGGCCATGGCCCAGGCGGCCCGGCGCGAGACCGAGGTCAGCATCATGGTGCTGGGTTTCGATGCCTACGACTCTTTGATCGGGCGGTTGGGAGCGGTGGGAGCGGAACAGGTCGGCGGCCGTTTTGCCAAGCTGCTTGCCGCCAAGTTGCGGCGCGAGGACAGTCTGGGCCATTACGCGCCCGGGCAGTTCGCCATCGTCTCGCCGGGTACTTCCCCCTTGCTTTGCGCGTCCTTCGCCAACCGGGTGCGGGAGGCCATCGAAGTGGCCCACGTTGCCGCCCATGGGCAGCGAGTTCCGCTGACGGTGAGCATCGGGGTCGCCAGCGTACCGGACGACGCGGCGGTTTCCGCCCAGGCGCTCCTGGAACTGGCCGGTCAGCGCATGGGCGAGGCCATGGCGGCAGGGGGCAATCGCATCGTCGGCAGCGCCAAGGGCGGCGAGACGAGGCGACTGGGACTGCAACATGCCATCGAG